>JAQBTZ010000005.1 GCA_027624675.1 bacterium | reverse complement strand
ACTTTCCCAAGGGCAATCCATTTGGGCAAACGCCATTCGTGAGTACAACATACTCGCCGTAGGCAATGCCCGACGAACCGACAGGAAAAAAGCGCGAGCCTAAACCTTTCTCAACGTCCACACACAACCCCTGTGGGTTGGTGATGGGAAAGATAGTTACTCCACCACTAGGGTGCACAAGGGTTTGGGGAAACCCCTGAGCACTCGCAGGTGCGCAGGACAAAATCAACAGAACAAACAACACGTTAAAAAGCTTCATTTCTCTCTCCTTAACTAAACCACCCAAACAGGATGGCGAAAAATCCAGGTAACGGAAGGGGCTTATACTCTTGAGCAGGCCAAGCCTGCCAAAAGTAAGCCATTCCTCCCTGAAGGCGTTGTACCATCATACAAGCAGTACTTGAGTTCTCAGCAGACCTTTTTAGTCCCATAAGCTCACGAAAAGAGCCATAATGGATATAAGGTCTTCCGATCTGCGCTACGCCTCCATTGTAGTTATAACAGCTAGATGTGGGTATTACTACCCCATCAAATATTACACTACCCTGTTGACGCACCCATCCCATCTGCTCGGGAACAGACGGAGGAAATTCTTCCGCCACAGCGGTCGTGACGAAAACGGAAAACAAAAAAACTAAAATCAAAAAAATGGGAAAAACTCGAGTGTTCATTTTGAGCCTCCTTGGGCTAGGCGGAAATTTTTCCGCAAAGTTGGTTAACTTACTTGACAAATTATCCCACATATTGTAAATAAAATCAAGCCTATAGCATTAAGACTTAACGAACTACTGTGAGTTTAGTCGCCTGTAATGCCCGAAGGGTGAAGTGTTGGCGTAATGGGCCTGCCTCTGCCTCCGCAGACAGGTGCGCATTTATCTGTGAAGGCAGAGGCAGGTGTGTATTGAGGCATAAAGTATTATGTATTAGGAGATGTAAAAGAAATATATTTATCTATTTCTACTATAAAGCTATCCAAATCATCTAAATGATTTTGTATTATGTCGTAAACCTTTTCTGGATCAACTTCTTCATATTGATGAACTATTACATTTCTAAGGCCTACTGCAGTAGTCATAGATGTAGCTATACCTATAGAAATCACATTGTTATCTTTTAATATCTCAAAAACTTCTTTATTGGATGTGTAGCTTTTAAACTTTTGATAAGAAGCAATGTGTTGTGCTATATCTAAAACTGCCTGAACTGCAACTTGTAAATGATGCACTGCTCCGTAGTATTCATGAATGTTTTCTGAATTTAAAAATTGCTGAAAACTTATATTCTCGAAATCTTTTAGATACTCTCTTTCTTGTTTTACTGTTTTTATTTTTGATTTTATTCTTTCTTTATCTATCATTTGTTTTTGCTAAATTAATTGCAACTTGGTAATTTTCATCTAAATATTTTTTGATATCAAAATATTCATTAAATGCTTTAACCTCAAAATCTACTCTGAAATTTTCATTTTTTGAGAACAAAACGTGCCTAGGACTGATGACTTGAAATCTGAAAAGTGGTGATTTGTTATTTAAAATACTAACATGCACAGGTATGTTAGACTTGTAATTTAATTCTTCGTTTAATCTAGATTCCTCTAACAACATATTTATACCGTGACTTTTTGTCATAACCACAGCAATATCAATATCGGATTGATTTGTTGCATTACCTGTAGCATAAGACCCATAAAGATATATTATCTCAATATTACCAAGAGGTATAAGCAATTGAACTATTGCATTTAATTCATTCTGAATATTTAAACTAGTTTTCATTATTGATAAATTATATACCACTATGGCAAAAACAACAAAGCCCCATACTTAAAAAAAAAAGCCTGTACCACAAAGACTTAATTTCGAAGAAATTTTAGTCGCCTGCAATACCCTTTAGGGTATAGTCTTGACGTAACAGGTGTGTTGAATATATCAGCAGGTTAGAGTATAAAATTCAGATAATTTGTCTTGTTTATTAAGTTAAACTCTGAGTCTGGATAGGTTTCTAAAAATGTCTGTGGTTTTGAAACCTGTTCTTTTATATATTTTATCTCAAACCCAGCCAGCTTACTATTTGTTTCTTCAAGATAGTCAATCTCTGCTCCTGTATAAACCCGCCAAAAATAACTTGCTACACTCAATTGTTTGGATAAATTGCGTTTTATTCTCTCAACTATTATAAAATTTTCCCATAATCCACCCACATCATTTCTTTTGACTAGAGAGTTAAAGTTATCTATCAAAGCATTTCTTACCCCCAAATCATAAAAATATATCTTGTCATTTTTAGTAATCTCTTTTCTTAAATTCCGACTAAATCCACTAAGCCTAAATATTACAAATGATTTTTCAAGCAAATCGATATAATTTTGCACTGTCCCCTTACTCATCTCTAAGTTTTTAGCTAGTTCTGAGTATGACACCTCTGAGCCAACCTGAAATGCTAATAATCGTAACAAATCTACAATTTTTCTTGGGTATTTAATTGTCTCTAATTCTAATACATCTTTGTACAAATACGACCTTGTAATTAATCTTAAATACTCTTCTTTATCAAAATGATTATCAATATTAAATATTTCTGGATAAGACCCAAAAATCATTCTATCTTCTAAACTGCTATTTAACTCAAATTTGTTATAGTATTTATTCAGCTCAACAAAAGATAAGGGGTAAAGGGTATACTGCCAATATCTGCCGGTTAATGGTTCTTGTATATTGTTTGCCAAGCTTAATGATGCAGACCCTGTAACAATAAGTTTAATATTTAATTGGTCATGAATAATTTTAAGTGTCAATCCTATATCTGGTACTCTTTGCGCCTCATCAATAAACAAAAGATCATAACCACTAGTTAAAGACTTTAGTTTTGAGCTATCTTTACTTGATAAAACATCAATATATCTATCTTCATCTGCATTAATTTCAAGTACGCGACCTTTATAACTTTTAAGAACCTGTTTAACAAGTGTTGTTTTGCCAACCTGCCTTGGACCATAAATAACAATTAGTTTAGAATAATCATCTATTCTTTTCTTTATATCTTTCTCAACAAACCTATTTATATACATAATGTCTATATTAACGTTAATTGGGCTGGTTGTCAAGCTGTATTTACGCAAATATATAAGGGTGTTTAAAGTATAAAATCCAGATAGTTCTCACGATTCACCCTATCTACAATACTTTCTTTATAAAAGGCCTATTTCAAGGAGTGCAAATCCTTGAAATTATACTATTTTGAGGATTAATGTGAGTATTGATTATATTATCAACCCCAACCCTCGGGCCTGCCTGCGCAGGCAGGGTTGATGTTGCAATGACAGCAACACTTTCCAAGGCTAAAATCAAGCCTATAATCCCTAGAATAATATTCTATAAAAATTCCGCTACTGTAATAAACTTTATCTCTTTTGGAATCTGCAACCCTTTTGGTTTTTCTACAGTTACTAGATTAAGGTTTTTGCATTTTAACTTTATACCTGCTTTTAAAATTGATCTTACTTCCCTCTTTAGCGTGTCTGGATCAGCTAAATCAAAGCAAACCTGGTACAAAGCCTTAATCTTTCCATTATTTAATATAGCGAAAACTACCTCGTTATTATCTTTGTCTTTATAGTAATACACAGTTTCACTTTCTCTAACTAACTTTTGAAATACTATATTTTCAAGTAACCTTCCACTATTTTTTGAAAACTTGGTTGAAAGTGCTGTCATAAACCCCGTGTCTACGAAATAAACCTTTCGAGGATACTGTAACTGATTTATAACTACAGCATTATAAATATATAACTCTGTCATAAAATATGAACTTTCTATATAGGAAAGATAGTTATCTACAGTGGATTTACCAACAGCAATACCCATGCTTTTAAGTGAGTTTGTAAGTTTTGAGATAGTTATATAGCTTGAGTTAAGCAAAAGTTTTAGTAATGTTTTCAAGGTAGTATCGTTAGCTACATTATGTCTTTCTGATATCTCTCTTTGCACTACAGTATGAAAATACGATTGTAAAAGCTCTTGTTTTTTCTCTATTGACGTTAATACCACGGCAGGCAATCCTCCAAAAGTTAAGTATTCGTCAAAAAAGAATCTAAATTGTGCCATATCTTCTTTTACAAAATCCAATTTTGTAAGATTTATAGAAATATTTTTAAATCGTAAAAACTCCTTAAAGGTTAAAGGTGCCACTTTCACTTCTAATGCCCTACCTCTAAGTTCTGTTGGTAGTTCTGAACTGCTCATTTTAGAAGAAGATCCTGTTATAAATAACTGAATATCTGTATTACTGTCCAGTATTCGACGAACCCACTTTGACCAATTTGGTACTAATTGCAACTCGTCTAAAAACAAGTATTTAGGAGACTTGCCATACATTGCTTGAATTTCTGGAATAAGATCAGTCAAAATATCTGTAGATGGTATAGTTATACGTTCATCTTCAAAGTTTATATATATAACATCTTGGCGAGAATGGGTTTTTAATAGTTTTTCTATTGCCTCAAAAAGCAAATAAGTTTTGCCTACCCTTCTAAAACCAGTTACCACTGTTGCATTTCCAGACCCAACCTGCACCGATGTATCCAAACTAATATCCCTAGCTATTACTTTTGGTATCTTTCGATCTTCCCATTCATATAAAAGTGTTTTAAGTATTAAGTTCATAGGACAAGATTAGTATATTTTTGTCCTGTTGTCAAGACAGGATCAAGTACATCATCGAAAATCAAGTGATTGTAGATTATTTTTCATAACGGACGTATTTAGCTAAATTGGTACACTTTACAGGTGTTGTTTTACCAAATAATAGGATTTATAAAAAAATTATTTAGACTGCATAATACTTTCAACAAGTGTTAATCCTTGTTTTTCATAGAATTTGTCAAATGAAAATATCAGATTGATATTATTTATCTTTGCAACTGCACAAACACAATAATCAAATGGCGTATGCTTTTTTGAGGATTTTGGATTAAACATATCTGATACCAAAGACATCGCCCCTACATCTGCAAATTCCTGTTGCTTAATTAAATCAAAATCTTTAAGTAATTTTTTAGCAAGGTCGGGTCGATTAATTGCTCGTGAAAGTGTGGTTGCAGCCTCGAGTACTGTAGAGTTACAAATTATAGTTACGTAATTATTTTTAGCTAAATAATCTGCAACTTTGATACACCTTTTATGTAAAAGATCATTTTCACTAATAAGCCCAATTAAAGCATCAGAATCAACAATAACTAGATTATTTCCCCCATGTGTATTTATCATGATTTTTAGCTAAGTTTACAGGAGCATCTTTTAATGCGTACTTACTAATATTAGACAAAAATGTCTCAGAAGATATTTTATAATTGCCTTTCTTTTCTTTTGGAATCTGCGTTATAAGAACCACAGGATTTCCTTGTCTTTCAACCACAAACTCCTCACCACCATAAGTAACACGGTTTATAATATCAGCAAAAGAATTTCTTACTTGTGTTGCATTAATACTTTGAATCATATTGTATATTTTATACAAAAGTTACAAATTGTCAATTACACCAAAATATGCAGTACAACCTCAACCCTCGGGGTTGAGGTTACAATAATAACAACGCTTTTCAAGGGGTTTTTATAAAACTAAGGCTTAACAACAATAACCTCGCCTGCGTGTTCAGAGTTTCCCTCTGCTGAGTATTTATAGGTTCCAAGTAGATCAAACTGTTGTGAAAATTTATTTATCTCTTTATTATTAAGCTCTAGTCCGCTTCCCCATCCATCTCCTATTATTTTCAAGTTTCCACTAGACGTATTTTCAAATGTTACAAGGTCTCCTTGTGTAATAGTCATAACACCTGGTCCAAAACCATTGTCGGTATAGGTAACTGAAAAATTTTGAATCTGCCTGTCTAATTGCTTATCAAACTCTTCTCGTAGGTCTTGCTGGTACAAATTTGGTGATGTAATTTGTCCACCTGTTTGAGCCTTTACCTCTTCAAAATCCTTTTCTAACGCCATCTCAAAAAATTTTGCGTTTGGTTTTTTTGTTTTTTCATCATAAATTGGTACCTCAACCTCGGCAACCTGTTCATTTTCTGTTGCCTTATTTACCACATTACTTAAAAATGGAACTTTAACATTAAACCTTGTGATTAAAAGATATCCAACTACAACTAAAACTAATAAAACAGTTGTTGCAATTGATAAATAGATAACCTTAGAATTTTTATTAGTAGGAGTAGCAGGCACGTTCATATTTATAATTTACCATATTTCAAAATTAATTCAATCAGTAGAATTTACTAACAGAATATTCTTGACTTAATTCTTATCTTTAGTAATATTGCGTAAGATGAGAAACAAGATAACCTTTAACGATTTTATCTCAACATTTAAAGACTCCTTAATAATCACAACTAGTGATATTAAAAAGGTTTTTCGGGCGATATCACCTGACTCAACTCATTTATGGAATAAAAAGGGGTACCTAACAAGAGTTGGCAAAGGAATTTATTTTAACTCTTATTTTTTTAAGGACCAATTAAATGAACAGGCACTATTTCTTATTGCCAATAAAGCATACTCGCCTTCATATGTTTCACTCGAAAGTGCCTTAAATTATTATGGGCTAATTCCCGAAGCAGTTGCAAATATTACAAGTGTCACAACAAGAAAAACCAATACCATTAACTATGACCTTGGAGAATTTATTTATAAGTCAATAAAACCCTCCTTAATGTTTGGCTTTAACTTAATCTCTTATAATAACTTTACATATAAAATAGCAACAGTAGAAAAAGCTTTAGTAGATTTTTTGTACCTAAATCCATCTATTAACAATATAAATAGTTTTCATGAATTAAGAATAAACCAACCTGTATTTAAGGAAATTATTGACCAAAAAACACTATTAGAAATTACGAAAAGATTTCAAACAAAGTCACTAACAGTTCGCGTATTAAATTTTTTACAATTTATTAATGATGATAAATCTAGATAACATAAAAAAATACTACCCAGATAATTTACAAATGCTTGAAAGATTTATTTTAAGAGAGTATTTACAATATAAAATACTAGAATCTATCTCAAAAAACAAACTCTCTAACAAACTGGTTTTTATTGGTGGTACTGCCCTTAGGATAATATATGACAATCAAAGATTTTCTGAAAATTTAGATTTTGATAATTATAATTTAACCCCAGATGAATTTAGCAAGCTATGCAATGACATTGCCAATGATTTAAGGCTAGAAGGAATTGAATCCGAACAAAGATTAGTGACTAAAGGTAGTTATAGATGTTATCTTAAGTTTTCGAGTATCTTACAAGAGTTAAAACTAAGCGGTCATAAACAAGAGAAGTTTTTAGTCCAGATCGATACTATGACAAAAGAGTACAAATATACTGTTGAAACGCCCACAATAAACAAGTTTGATGTAACCACCAAGGTTAACTGTGCACCTATTAGTGTACTATTATCCAAAAAGATAGAAGCAATTTTTGGTAGAAAAAACCCTAAGGGTCGAGATTACTACGATTTTATATGGGCAACTGCTTTAACCAAACCTGATTTCAGTTACTTAAAAAATTCACTTGCAATTGAAAACATAGACGAACTTAAGTTTAAACTATTGGAATTTACAGACAATCTTGATTTTAATCAACTTGCAAAAGATGTTCAACCATTTCTGTTTAATCCAGAAAGCAAATCAAAAGTTTTGCTATTTAGAGATATAGTTAAAAATCTTTAGTTACAGATAATGTACAATATTGTATATTATCTATCATCAAAGAAAATTACTTAATAAAATATGCCCCAGAGGCATCTTGTCTTTTGATCTCAACCTTTAAATTATTGTTTGATATAAATTCATCGACAGCCTTTTTACATCCATCCCAAAAATAATAATCGTCGATTATTATATACCCACCTGGAACAACTAAATCATAAAGATTTTCTAATGCCACTTTTGTCGATTCATACCAATCCCCGTCTAATCTTAATATTGCAATTTTGCCTATTCTGTTTTTATTTTTTGCCAGTGTGTCTTGAAACCAACCTTTAATTATATATACTTTTGTTGGATCAATTTCTAATTTTTCAAATAATAATTCTTTAATATAACCTTCTTCTGCTTTTACTTTTTTTATTGATTTAAGATCACCTTTACTTTCGCCATTTGCAAATATCTTTGCATCTCTCCCATCTTTTATTGAAGGCTGTGGCAAGCCTTCAAATGAATCAAAGAAATACAGTTTATTTTGGTAATTATACTTTTTGGAGATATAGGCTAAAATTCCGGCACATCCACCACGCCAAACACCAGTTTCAACAAATGCACCATTAATTTTATTTCTTGAAACTTTACCTGCAAGTTTCCATAAAAATTTTAACCTTGCATAATTTACATGGGTATAAGGTCTAACGACTTTAAGCACTGATTGTCTTTCCTCGTTATTATCTAAGAATCTTTGTATTTCAAAAGAAACATTATAAAACTTCTGAAAGTTATCATCAACATCAGTAAAACCTATTTTGTATGCTAAATAAGATTTTAAAGACATATAATGATTCTGTTATTTCCCACCGTCACTTAGAGTTTTCAAAAACTCTTTATTGTCTTTTGTCTTTTTAAGTCTTTGTAGTACCAGGCTTGTAGCCTCTCTATCATCTAACAAATCAATCATTCTTCGCAAACTAAAAATTGTGTCTAATTTGTCACCATATAGTAACTCTTCGTGTCTTGTACCTGATCTTACAATATCAATTGCTGGATAAATTCTTCTTTCACTTAAAGACCTATCAAGGTGAAGTTCCATATTACCTGTTCCCTTAAACTCTTCGTAGATAACGTCGTCCATTTTTGAACCTGTATCAACTAAAGCTGTAGCTAAAATCGTTAAGCTACCTGCATCTTCAAAATTTCGTGCAGCTCCAAAAAAGTGCTTAGGAGGATATAGGGCAATTGGGTCAATACCACCAGAAAGTGTTCTACCAGAAGGAGGTAGCACTGTATTGTAAGCTCGTGCTAAACGGGTAATTGAGTCCATAAGTATGACAACATCCTTTCCAGTTTCTGCCATTCTTTTTGCTCGCTCTAAAACCATCTCGGCTGTTCTGGTATGATTTTCAGCCGGTTCGTCAAAGTTACTTGCAACAACTTCTCCCTCTACACTTCTTTGCATATCAGTAACCTCTTCTGGTCTTTCTCCAATTAGAGCAACCAATAATGTAATTTCAGGATAATTTGTAGTAATTCCCTTTGCAATTGCCTTAAGTAACCATGTTTTTCCAGCTTTAGGTGGAGCCACTATCATTCCTCTTTGGCCCCTACCAATTGGAGAAACTAGATCAATTAATCTTGTAGACATCTCATCTTTATCATACTCTAATCTTAACCACTCTTTAGGGAAAATTGGCACAAGTTTTTCAAATCTTGGTCGCTTTCTTGCCTCTTCGGGGCTTTGTCCACTAACCTTTACAATTTTTAATAAAGATAAATATCTTTCATTCTCTTTAGGTGGTCTTGCTAAACCCTCTATTAAATCGCCTTTCCTTAAAGAAAACCTTCTAATCTGAGACTGCGAGATATATACATCGGTTGGAAAGTTGTCATACTCTGTTACTACAAGCTCTGCATCTTTTGCTCTTAACACCCCATAGTCTTGTAGGATTTCAAGAAAACCTTCTACTTTTAATACCTCTTCATCTGTATACTTTTGACTAGGATCATCTGATCTAAACTGAACAGGTGCTACAGGTGATGCTGTTGAACTTTTAATATTAGGTTCAACAATCTTTTTTTCGTCTAACATAATTTATTTTTTAATTAATACGGATAATGAATACATGGATTTTAAGTTTTAGACTTTAATTTATGGATTAAACTTGCGAAACAAAATTAATCTTGGAAACAAAATACTAATTAATAAGTATCAACAAACATTGTAACCACCTAACAAAAAAATAGCAAGCAAATTAATTAACTAATACCCCTTTAACTAAAAATCTTTGATCGTAAGACTTGGTTAGTAAATCCCAAACCCCACCACATGATATCAAAGTTATCTCTTGATTAGTAGTATTGCGAAAAGCTTCGTAAACAGCGCTAATGTCATTATTTGGTACGTATTTTACTTCGTAAACCTGGTAAACCTTTGTTTGATTGTTATTATTTAACACAATTTGGTCGCCTACACTGGCTTTATTTAACAGATAAAATGCCCCTTTAGCACCATTGTACCAATCATAATGTGCCGCCAATACAATGTTTCCTTTTTCACCAGCGATTGGCCCATTTTTATACCAACCTACCATATTTGGGTCAGTTGGAACACCCATTGCTCCGTTAGGTTCTACACCAACTTGCTCAATTTGTGCATTAATAAGCCCTATTGAATTAATGGATATATATTTTGGAATAAACAATTCTTTTTGCCTAATTGAGTTAAAAGATGCTGAAATTGCTTTGTTAGGTTCTAACTCAGACGCTTTTGCATCTATTGTCACAGTGCCTTTTTTCTGGTCTAACTGGTATTTATACGTGTCAATTAGTACTATTACCGCACAAGAAATAACACCTACTAAGACCCAGTATGAGATTTTCCTTAACATATACTTATGCCTTTGCTTTCTTTTTTACAAACAGCCCTACCATAATTATACCAACTGCTATAAACCAACTAGTTGCTCCAGCCTGAGGAAGTTCTACTACAACTACAGGTTGTGTTATAACGGTGCTATCATCCAATCTTGTATCACTAACCCCAGATGCAATCTGACCTGGTGCTGTACACTCTGTTACAGCAATAAAAGCCACCTTACTAACCCCACTTTCAGCAGATGTCCAGTATTTTTTATTACCTAGCACCAACATATAGTAACCACAGTCCTCTGTTATAAAACTAATGTTTTGTGTAAAACTAGCTTTACTTGCTACAGTTGAATCAAACTTGATCTCGTAGCTAGGTTCTTCAAACTTTACCTCTATACCCCCAAACTTATTATTCTGATCATTAAGATTAATATTATCGTAACAATTGCCCTCTATTGGCATACATTCTGATTCTTTTACCATCTGCATTAAATCTGATTCTGAAAACAACTCTTTACCCTCTAAACTTATGGCAGCACTTGCTCTGTCTTGATATTTAATATCTTTTTTAAGAGTATCCCAAACACCATCTACCATGTATGCTTTAAATGTAAATGAATCAGTAGAGTCATCTGCACCATTATTCTTAAAGCCAGCTACAATTTCTACTGTTTCCCCTGCAATATATGACTTAGGAATAACTCTAAACCCACTTAAATTGTCAATTTCTATATTACTAAATGTTATTTTAGTATTAGTTTTTGGGTTAAGATATGACAATGGATTAAGATTAATGCCAAATTTCTCCCTGGCAAATAATAATCCTGCTACAACTATTATAACTATTCCTATTAAGATTAATATTCTTTTTTGCATAAAAAAAGCACTGCACCCTTTGTGGTGCAGTGCTGAAATTATTACCTTAAAATTGCTCTATCTATATTCTTTTTAATACCTAATCCTAAAATTATCAAACCTAGTGCAAATACCCAGCTTGTTGGTCCTGCCTCTGGTAACTGTGTTACAGCACCTTTTACCCTTGGTAGTCTAATATAAAATCTAGAGTAGTCTGCATTAGTATCTTTCTCATTATTATCTTTTCTTATACCCTCAACTCTTGTGATGTTTGTAGTTTGCATATCTCCACTACTATCTGGTAACAAACTTTCTTTAACTACCTTTGCAGTAAACTCAACTGTCACCTCATCACCTGGCTTAAAGTTAGAAAAGCCCCAGGTTAGTTGTCTTTTATTGTCGCTAATTGAACCTGTATCGTCACCTGTAAACTTAACAAACTCTACAAAATCAGGTAGCTCGTCAGTTATTACTAATTTTTTATAAGTCACCTTACCTGTATTTTCAACAGAAATTTTAAATTTTATCTCTTCTCCCGCAGTAAACACGTAGCTATCAGACTGAACATGATCCTCGTATTTTTTATGATCTGGATTATATATTGTCTTATCTATTGTAAGTGTTGAATCTTCATCAACATTGACACAGGTCTGTCCCCCACCATACTGTGTGGTACAAATTTCTTTAGCAAATGAAACACCTGCAAATGTAAAAGAAAATATAACTATAGCTATTAATATTTTTGCAAAATTCTTCATAAATTTATTGTTGGGCGGGGATGATTTAATTAATACTTTAATATAGTAACACACTATAGGGTTATGGTCAAGGGTTTAGATTTTTGCAAAGGCAATTGGAACATAATAAATCACGTTGCAAATTTTTCTATCATTTTTTTAGTTATTATAACCTGGTCTGTGCAAACATTTTTTAGTGCGTGGCTTACGATTTTGTGCTCAAAGCTTACATAAATCACCTGTTTATTCTCACTTTTTGCAATATCAATTGCCGGAATTAAATCTGTATCAGATGAAATTAAGTAAAACTTATCATAATCACCTTTAATCGCTCCTTTTACAAAAATGATAAAAATTAGACCCATCAAATATCACTAAAGATTTCATAATAGATTAATGTTAACACAATAAAAAAACCCCGGCTCTCATAAGATCCGGGGGGGGGTTAGCTAAATTAAATTATTTTCGTTCCTAAGCTTTCAATGTTTGTACCCTAATTATAATTGATATATTAATACAATTTTTACTAAATTTCAAGCATTTGTAGTTAATCTTTTCCGAATAGTAAGTAGCAGTAAATATATTATCCATAAACCTAATACAAGGTACCCTGCAAACTGCATGTACTGTGGCCAGAATAGTATCGTGTATCTAGTATCTTGTATCAAGTTAGTGCCGTTATTTATTATCCAACCATTAGCCCAGTTGTTTACTAAAACATGATCTTTCCTAACATCTGGGAAATTAGGGAAATGTACTTTTGGAAACATTATCCACCCTTTATCAAATGACTGGTTTAAAATCAATAAGCCATTTTCACCATTTGTTATTACCTCATATTTATATGTATGAGTTTTTTTAACCTCAATAACTTTTAACCTGTTAGACAACCCCAGGGGTTTACCAACAACCCCTGGGGTTGTTGAGGCATAGATATTTTTTAGCCATTCATATGGAATATACCTAGTCTGTACCTGATACAACTCGTTTACTGTCTTAACCCGCCCTATCGACTGATTACCTATATTAATCTGGATCTTTTCAGCAGATGGATAGCTTGGCATAATAAAACTTTCTGTTTTTACGTTACCTGTATCATAAACCCTATCCTTTACGGTCAATAATCTATCTTGCAACATACACTTTTGCAATACCCCACTTGCAAAACACACATCTAAACCTTTGCCTTCTATGTTTTTATATACAAAATCAACAAGGTAACTTGAGCTGGTATTAATGTTTACAGTATCTAAACTGTCACAGCTTACTGCATCTTCTGCTTCGTATGTGTACTTTCCTAAAGAATATTTTCGATCAAAGCTAGTTTCGTTAAAGTTATCACAGTTTTTAGGGCTACTGTTATAGGCATTGTGCCCAGCAGGATAATCTTGATTTAAATTGCCATAATCTGGCAAGATAATTTTTGTATCTGAATCAATTTGTAATGTGGTACCAATCACATATGACTTACTATCTGGAACCAAACTTACGTTTTGCAAAACATTATAAGATGTAATTGCGATATTTCTAAACTCTGCTGATTGCTCTGTTTGTTTGTCATCACTCTCTAAAATTGCCAAAAACTTATAATTTACAGGGTTTTCAACATAAATATAATCTACATATTGTACAAATTCGTTACTAATTGCCTTAGGTGCATTTTCGTATTTTTCATTTAAACACTCACCTGTGTCGTTGTATGACAAACAGTACAAAGGTCTAGAACCCTCAGTTGCCTTATACTCAAACTCTACCTTTACAACACTTGCCGTTTTAACAGATAGGTCAGGCATAAACACCACACAAGAATTTTTATTTTTCAAAAACACCTCAACACTTTTAGCACTTACGTTTACCCTTTTGCCAAATTCCCCAACTCCCCCACCACAGTCTACTGCTAAAGCTGTATAAATATCGTTACTTAGATCAGTAAACCCTGAAAGTTTAGAATCAAATATTACTGCACTCGAATTTTTATCTAATAATGTAGCCATTTTAGGGTGTAAAAACAGTTTGTTATTAATTAGCAGGTTTTTATCTTGATTGCCAATCTCTTTTGCTTCTGAAAATTTAGGTGCATAAACTATCTTTCCACCGGAAACTATACTTGGATAGAAATATTGAATATTTAGATTATTGTCACTGATTGATAAATTAGCAGGGATTGGCTTATCAGCAGGTAGATCAGGCACATTTAAATACCTAGATGACGAAACGATGTCAAGATTATTTTGCGAAACCGCAACAGCCAGCTTGTTATCATCTGCAAAAGGAAAATCCACCATCTCTTTCACCCCTGCCTGTGCAGGCATGTCGGGGGTGTTGTTATTTAAGTCTTTCACCTCGGAGGTGAAAGACTTTATATAGGGCACTCCCAAACTACTAAAGCTATCTACATTGCTAAACGTAAACTTAGTTTGAGTATTAATATATTTTTCAGGTGCAACCACCCATTTATTGCTTTTAACTGGAAGGTTAATCTTGTATACCTCAACATCGCCATAGGTTTTTTCTAGGGTTACATTTTCCATACCAGCAAGCAATTTTTTAGTTTGGGGGATAAATGTAGCATTAGGCGCACCAGGGGCAATAATTGATTTGTCTAATATTAAAAAGCCTACGTCGTATTTGTGGAAAGTGCTAGCCAGTAAAGTAGTATTTTCGCTATATACAGCATATTGAAACTCGTCATAAAACTGTTCGTTACTATGATTCCACACGTCAAATGCCCTGTCTAAAATTGGCTGTTCTATACCATACCACAAAAAGCCAGAACCTCGGTACCCCCAAGTGGAATATCTCCAACTCCAAAATGTATTTTGTGGTAAATCAACAATTCTCGAATTTACATTTTGCTCTCCAAAGTATTTATATACTTGAAAATAACTTTCTGGAATTTTTAACTTTAAATTTCCATAAAACAACTCACCCTTAAACATAGGAAAAACAAATAAAAACAATAAAACAGGAAATACAAATATAACCACCTTTTTCGTAACTTTGTTTTTAAAAGAAAGTAGATAGCTAATACCTAAACCAAACATAAATGAGTAAGACAATATTGCAACTGGTGAAAATTTTGTGTAAGTAAACCTAAAAACTTCCCTAAACACAGGACTGATTTCCCTAAACCATTCATATAAAAACCCAAGCGGACCGTTGCCACTTAATAATAGAAA
>JAQBTZ010000126.1 GCA_027624675.1 bacterium | reverse complement strand
AAGCTTAATCTTTTTTTGATGTCCTTTTATCATTAATTAAAAACCTCTTCAAATCTTTACTAAGGTCAACAAAGTCATCCGCTACCTCAATCAATTTGCTAGATGTTGTTCGCTCAAATGCTAACACCTCAACCCTACAACCCTTATTATTTTGAAGATAATCAGTCAATGCAGCAAAATCACCGTCCCCAGTAATTAAGACAATAGTATCAACCTTTTCTGCAAGTCTAATTGCATCCATTGATAACCCAACATCCCAATCACCTTTTTTAGCTCCTCCTGCAAATACTTGTAACTCTTTTTCTCTAACCTCATAACCTTGGCCTGCTAAAGCATCAAAAAATTCTTGTTCTGCACCAACTTCTGCCTTTATTACATAAGCAAATGCTCTAAGTAACTTTCGTCCAGATACAGCCTCTTTCAATACCTCTGAAAAGCTCACTTTTGCGTCATAAAGGTTTTTTGCAGAATAATACATGTTCTGCACATCTACAAAAACCCCAACTTTTTGTTCTGTATGAATAACTCTTGATTTCATAGCTTTATTTTAACAGGAAATACTTATTAGAGTAATACTTTGATATCCATATTAAATTTAACGTTTTCTTGAGGTTTAAGATTTATCATTACCGATTTATCTAAAATAGCACCTTCTGGCCCTACCCAAGGTTCTATACATATATAATTACCGCTTAATTCTGCCCAATAACTAACATTTTTTAGATTGTCTGAATATGATAATGAAATTTCTCCGATTTTAGGTAATTTAAAATTTATAGGACTTTCAGAGCTTTTATATGTAGTTGTGCCATCAAATACGAAACTATGTTGCTTAAACACTAATTTTTCACGATTTTCTTTCATAAGTTTAAAATAAGGATGAAAACCCGGTGCTAAAGGCATATCATTTCGCCCGACATTTAACACATTTAAGCCAATATTTATAGAATTTTCAGAGACAATAAATGTTAGTTCAGTTTGAAAGTTAAATGGGTATAGTGTAAAAGTATCTAAAGAATCAGTTAGTTTTAAAACTAGTTTATCTTCAGTTTGCTTAGCAATTTCCCAAACCATATCTCTTGCAAATCCATGTTGAGAAAGATTTAACAAATCAGTTTTAATCTCCTGTCCTGCATTTGGAAACAAGATTGGTACCCCTCCTCTTTTTTTTATTTTTCCTTCTTTTGCATACTCAAACCCTGCAACCAATATATCTTTTCCCCTAACTGAAAACATTTTTAACCAGCCTCCATCATCTGAAATTACAGCAATAGTTTCTCCTTTACCAATTGTTAATAATGACATAAATTAAAGGTATCAAAAATTAATATTATTAATATGAAAAATATTATCATATTTCCGGTTATAGTTCTGTTAATTTTGGGATTAGTCTTAATTTTATCCGTTCTGAATTTCGTTAAAAAATATCAAGTAACACCTGTTGAAACAGTGTCAGCTATAATGGATAACCCCCTATAAAAACAAAACACCCCATTTCTGGGGTGTAATTGTTTCTAAAAGAAAAGTTTATCTTTCTCTTGGAGGTCTTGCTTCGTTAACAACTAACTTTCTTCCATCAAAATCAGAACCATTGAACATTTCAATAGCTTTCTGAGCTCCTGCTTCGTTAGACATTTCAACGAAACCGAATCCCTTTGATCTTCCAGAAAATTTGTCGGAGATAACAACTGCATCAACGACTTGTCCAGCTTGAGAAAATAATTCCTTTAACTGATCTCCAACTACGGAGTAGTCAAGGTTTCCTACGTATAATTTTAAATTCACTTATATATTCACCTCCTCTTTATTAACAATTTCGTACACTTCTTTTGTACGAAACCGTCTCAAAAGTAAGCTACCGAATATTTCGCTTCAATTATACAACGAATCAAATAGAAATGGAAGCAAATGGGTATTACTACAATATTGTGTGAATCTTATGGTTATCTTTCTTTGTCTCATTTTTCGAAAATTTAATAAACTCTTTCTCGATTATATCTATCTCATTATCAGACCAGTCCTCAGTTTTAATAAGAGCATTTCTAGCATTTTTAGTAGCTCGAATAAGTTCATCAATCTTAATATGTAATGATTTAGACTCTCGGTTTTGAGAATTTTGAATTAAAAAAACCATTAAAAATGTAACGATAGTTGTTCCAGTATTGATTACTAACTGCCAAGTATCCGAAAAACTGAAAAATGGCCCAGTTATTAACCATACTATTATAACTAATGCAGCCAAAATAAATGCCCAAAACGAACCAGTCGCTTTAGATACTCTATTTGAAAATTTACGAAAAAACTCAGCAGGATTGTTTTTCATATTCTATTTTCAGTATAACAGAGTGAAAAGATTATAAGAATGTCATTTAGAAACCTTATCAATAAATGGGTAATTTTCTCTAACCATCTCCCAAAATTTGTCAGATAACCCAACTGAAAATTTGTTATAATTACTCTGTTCAGTTTGAGAGCATAACTTATTATCCGTTCTTCTAACAATAATATTT
>JAQBTZ010000125.1 GCA_027624675.1 bacterium | reverse complement strand
GAAAACGTTTTATACTACTTTTATGTGAAAAAGTAACGCTCTTTCCTCTCTGATAACCTTTATCGCAAATATAGCATGCTTTCATAAGTGGTAATTTAAACACAAAAGTATAATTCTGTAAATGGTTTTAGTTCTATTGACTAAAATTAAAGAATTCCTTAAACTTTTATCATGAAAGATAGAAAAGTATTGGATATTCTTGCAGCAAGAGAATATATGCAGACACATTATGAAAGAGTTTAAATAAACTCCTCTAGCAACTCATCTCGATACTCTTCATCTTCAATAACTTTTTTCCATGTACCACGCACTTTGTTTGGGTACATGGCAGGCAAATTTTCACCAACACTTTCCTCTAAAAACTCATAAACCTGTTTAATTACAAATGCTTGAATCTGTCCTTCGGCTGTATACAGCTCTACCCTGCTTTTACTCTCTGTGTATTTTTTTGTTAAGTACAGATCTTTTATAAACTCTTTAACTGCACCAACCCAAACACCTTGTTTTTGTTTAACAACCTGTAAAATCTGCTCTCCTGTTATTAACTCTTTTTCTAAAATTTTTGACTTTTGCAATTCCTCTACCATGTCGCTAAACCATTTTTCTAGCTCCATAAATTCTGCTAAGTACGCTTTAGGAAATGGTTCGTAACTTTCGCCATCTACTGCAGGCTTTCTACCTCTTCTATCTGCTTCAACAAGCCATAATAGTAATTTGATATCTACCCCTACATTATTTAACTTCAGTGCTATACGATTAAACGCCTTAGTCTGGTCTTGCCCATTTTTATGATTGTAAAAAAGTACGGGTAAATGCATATGATATTTAACTAAAACAGGTAAAGATTTTACTAAGTAACTTGGCAAGTTTATTCTTTGTGCAAAATCGAGTACAAGTTGTACCCCTTTGTCTGCATGACCATGCGCCCTATACACTTTTTCTTTCTCATCAAAAACAGTTGCTAACGCTTTTCCACTGTCATGGTACAAACAAGATAGTATTAAAATAGCTTTTTCATAACTACTTAACCCCTCACGATTTGCAATGTCTGTTCCTGCATTTATTACCTGTAAACTATGATTGTAAACATTACCTTCTGGGTGCCACTCTGGTGTTTGTAACGTTTCTTGCAAAACGCTTATCTCTGGCATATATATCTTTAGTAGGTCTACATTTTTTAAAAATTCAAGTGAAAGTGCCGGATAGTTTGTTTTATACGCAAACTTTAAAAATTCTTCGCGTACCCTATCTTTACTTAACGCCTGCAACATATTATCTTTTACCATTTTTTTACATAAGTTAACCGTTTCTGGTGCTACCTCAAAACCAAACCTACCTGCAAACTGCATAACTCGCAAAACCCTAAGTGGATCCTCGATAAAAGTCTTAGTACTCACTGCCCTTATCACCTTGTTTTTAATATCATCAACGCCGTTAAATGGGTCGTTAATTTGTTTTGAAATTGGATCGTAATATATCGCGTTTATAGTTATATCACGTCTTATACTCGCCTGTTCTACAGTTAAGCTAGGATCTGGCGTAATGTTAAAATCTGTATATTTATCACCTGTCGTAACCTCGGTTCGAGGAATGGCAATATCTATAGGGTCTTCGCTCTCATCTGTGTAAACTTTTAAGACTGAAAAACTTTCTCCTTCTTTTGTAATATCGCTGTCTAAGTTTGTACGAAGTAAATTTTCAAGATCAGAAAGTGAAACTCCAAAAACCTCGATATCGTAATCCTTGTTTTTTATTGGTAAATTATGGTGTTTCTCGATAAGCAAATCCCTAATCACTCCACCAACTAAGTAGGCTTTTAGGTTGTTATCATTTAAGATTGAGAAGATTTTTAAGATTGTTGGGTTAAGGTTTATATCCACCTTTTTATTATATAGACAAAAAGGATTTTAGAAAACAAATGATTATGGAGGTTTAGGCTGCAAAATCCACAAAGCAGCCAATACAAACAAAATCATAGTACCAGCAATATATAAGTGTTCCATACTGTCCTCCTTTTTGGTGATTTGAAAAGATTGACGTTAAACATTGTACCAAATTTGCTCAATAATGGGCAAAAAAATCTACATAATATCTCTCCTTTTATGTAATCGCCAAACTTGGCGAAAAGTTGTTTGTTGCTAACTTATAGTATATATCTAAATATTAAATATGTAAAACTTGTGTGTTAACTGGCTTGCCATATAGCAAATGTCTTTTGGGCTTGCCATATAGCAAATGTCTTTTGGGCTTGCCATGTACCCCTTGTGGTACATGGAGCTGAGATCGGGAGTTGAACCCGAGACCTCATCCTTACCATGGATGTGCTCTACCAACTGAGCTATCTCAGCAATATTCATTAAGTTTCTTTGTTAAATATACCTTTTCTCTTAATCGTTTTACCTCTGCATAATTCGTAAACCAATCGGTGTACCTCTTGGATACTTATTGAGCTATCTCAGCAATATTCATTAAGTTTCTTTGTTAAATATACCTTTTCTCTTAATCGTTTTACCTCT
>JAQBTZ010000124.1 GCA_027624675.1 bacterium | reverse complement strand
TTTACCACCAAAGTGTTTAACCCTTCGTTAAGTGATACAGGAAACCTAAAACTACCCGTTTCTGTTGTTCTAGCTTCATTTCCATTTACGTATACAAACGTGTTTTTATATGACATTCCTTTTATCCATATCTCTTTTGTAGTTGTAACTAAATTATCTTTTGGAGATTCAATTAACAACGGTGGCACACCTGCATAACTCTGATACTGTGAGTATAGATACCAACTAAAAATTATTGTAACAATGGCAATAGAAACTGTAACAACAACCTTAGGTGTAATAATAAAATTTGAAAAAGATTTACTTGAGGACTTTTTCTCAATTTCTTCACTAGCAGTATCTTTATATTCACGTCTCCAGACTGCTAAAATTTCCTCAAAGTTTAACCCTAAAAATTTTGCATAGTTTTGAATAAACCCCCTAATATGCACCTTATCAGAAAACATAGAATAATCGCCACTCTCTAAAGCTTTTAAATATTGCTCATGGATTCTAGTAAATTTGGAGGAATCTTTAATTGTTAACCCTCTTTTCAACCTAGCCTCTCTTAATATGTCACCTACTTGCTTCATATAAATCTCCTAAAATTTCTCGGGCGTCTTTAATATACACTTCTCGGGCTTTACTACCTGTTTGTTCGCTTATTATCCCTTTCTCTTCAAGCTCATCAAGTAATCTTGCTGCTCTTGCATAACCGACTGATAACCTTCGTTGTAACAGCGAGGCAGATGCTCTTTCTTCTTCAACTACAATCTTTACAGCTTGTGGAAAATAATCATCGGCATATTCTCCTAACCCTTCAATCTTATTAGTTCCAAATTCCATGATTTTCTCATTTGCCTCAGACTCGTATCCTTGATCTTTAATAAATTTAACAACGTTTCCTATCTCTTTCTCAGAAACATAAATACTTTGCACACGTTTAGGTTTAGAGCTTTCTGGAGGCACATAAAGCATATCACCTTTACCCAATAGCTTTTCAGCCCCAGTTTGATCCATAATAACCCTAGAATCAGTTTGTGAGCTTACGTTTAATGCAATTCTGGTTGGAATATTTGCTTTTATTAACCCTGTCAAAACATCAACCGATGGCCTTTGGGTTGCTAATATTAAATGTATACCAACTGCCCTAGCCATCTGTGCAATTCGACAGATTGCCTTTTCAACATCATTAGATGAAGTAGCCATTAAATCTGCAAACTCATCAACAACAATAATAATAAATGGCAACTTCTTAACGTCTAGTAGCTGGTTATAACTTTCAATATCTCTAACACCTAGTTCTTCAAGCTTTTTATATCTCTTTGTCATCTCATCAACCGCCCACTTTAAAGCTGGTAATGCCTTTTCTGGATCAACAATAATTGGCGTTAATAAATGTGGTACCCCTTCATATTTTTTAAGTTCTACCCTTTTAGGGTCTATCATTATAAATTTACACTCCTCTGGTGAACATCTAAAAAGTAACGTAGTAACAATAGAATGAACCAATATAGATTTACCAGAACCAGTAGCACCCGCAATTAACGCATGAGGCATTTTCGCTATATCACCAACAACAATGTCCCCTGAAACATCACGACCAAGTGGAATAACTAACTTTGATTTTGAGTTCTTAATTAAATCTGATTTCAAGATACTTTTCATAGTAACTAAAGAAGGAGTAAAGTTAGGAACTTCAATCCCAATTAAAGATTTACCAGGAATAGGTGCCTCAATCCTAACTGTTCCAGTTGGAGAAGCTAAGCTCATAGCAAGATCACTATGCAAGTTATTTATCTTAGTAATCTTTGTTCCTTCTTGAGTTTCTAGCGCATATTGAGTTACAGCAGGGCCAAAATGAACCTCAACAACTTTTGACTTAATTCCAAACGAGCCTAAAGTTTTTTCAATAATTTTTGCCCTAGCGTTTACGTCCCCCCTATCAGCCTCAATGTTTGTAGGGTTTTCAAGCAAATCTAAGGTCGGATATTTCCAAGGCTTGTCAACATTAATAACTTTTAAATCCTCAATAATCTTATTAGGTTGACTCTTTATTTTATTTGGAAGATGAGTCTCACTATTTGGTTCTGCTTGAGTAGGGATAACCTGAAAAAAGTCGCCCCTATCTACCTCCGTTAAATTGTCATTTTTATCAAAATTAGTATTAATTTCTGTTTTATCCTCAAGGTTTCCATAAGCAGGTTCAATTACCTCAAAATTATCCGGTTCACCTTTAATGATTGGGTAGTTTTCTTCGGATGGTATTTCTAAATTACTTTCCGCTTTGGGAGTTTCAGAAACTAGTATAGCCCTAGCTGTTTTTATCTTACCTAAAAATGAAAGCCTTGCTTTTAAAAACAAGAAAAAACCCTCAATACCTCTATCTAAAATGATAACAAACCCCATTAGTAATCCACCAAAGGACAATATAACAACACCAGTCTCAGAAATTAAGGTAGATAAATTAGTAAATAAAAACCCTCCAACAAGCCCTCCACCGTGACTGTTCTGGAAAAACCACTCAGAAACTACTGCAAAACTTAAAATTGT
>JAQBTZ010000123.1 GCA_027624675.1 bacterium | reverse complement strand
GGAGGTATGACGGGTTTAATCGGCGCGATGGAAACTGGATTAACACTAACAGATTTATTAAAGGATGAGCTAAATGGAGCTGAGTTTAATAAAGAAAACATAAGAGCTATATTAAATGATGAAGATGCTATAAGTAGGATACAATCCAAATCCTTAGCGAGAGGCTTGACGATAGGTATGGTGGAGGGATTAACCATGGGCTTGTCCAGAGGTGTTGGAGGTAAAATACTTAAAGAATCACTAGAAACTGGTACTACAGGCCTTAAAACTGGAGCAAAGATCGCTGCTACAACGTCCGGTATTGAGGCTACTGGTGGATTTACGGGAGAAGTAGGAGGTCAAGTTGCTTCAGGTAAAGAAATAGATCTAGGTGAGGCAACATTAGAAGCGATTGGGGAACTCAAAGGCGTTGTCAACGTTTCTGATATTATTGCGAAAACTTTAAACAAAAGTGAGTACAAGATAAATGGTGAAATAAGAACAAAAGAGGAAATAAGAAATCTTATTAGTAATCCAAATACTACCAAAGCAGATTTAGCTAAAATAAGGTTTGAAGTAAAGAATGATAATGATTTCAATAGTTTTGTTGAAAAGAACCAGAACAATGCTATTATTGATTCTCAGATTGACACAAAGGTTACAGATAGTAAAGATCGAGAAACTTTAGTTGAGCTTGAACTCAGTAGAATAAAAGCAGAGTCTGATCTTAAGAAGAAAGGTATTAACAAGGTTCCAAACGCACCAGAGGCTTTAGCGACAATAGAGGCTGAGATTGATGCTATTATCGGGAAGTATGATAGCGCAAAAGGAATTGGAAAAACAGAGTTAGCACAAAGTACTGCTAAGGTAGTAAGAGAAAATAGAATATCACAAACTATTGCTTTTGCAGAAACTGAAGGTAAAAAAATTGGCAAGAGCGTTAAAGTTGTAAATAACGATAACGAAGCTCAAGCTGCTTACGATAAAATGGCTGCTGAAGGAAATCTAGTAGCAAAAGATGTTACGGGTGCTGATGGATATATAGTTGGAGATGTTATTATTATTAATAAAGAAGTAGCGGGATCAACAGGTGCCATTAACGTTGGCGGTCATGAAATTTTACATGGTGTTCTTGCTAAGCACATGCAGGGTTTAGATGTGGCTGGTAAGAAGGCGTTGATATCAAGCTTTAAGGGTGTGTTAAGTAAGAATCAATTAGCTGCTGTTACCGAAAGATTACAAGAAAATTACTCAGATCAAATAGCTGAAGATTCTGATTTTATTAATACTACAGATGAATGGTTCACAGCTTTCTCTGACGCTATTGAACAGGGTGATATAACTTTTGATGAGGGTGTTTTTAGTCAGCTTAAAAACACAATACAAGAAATATTAAGAAAATTTGGTATAAAAAAAGATTTTGCTGATGGTAGACAGGCATATAATTTTTTAAAAGATTACAGTAAGAGTATTAAAAACAATAAACTAAGCTCTAGAGCCTTAGCGCTAGCCGATAGCGGTACTACTACCACTGATACAAAAGCTATAACAACTGATACAAAAGCTAAAACAACTGATACAAAAGCTACAACAGCTGATACAAAGACTATAGCGACCACTAAGAAAGATAAAACTGTATTAGGTGAAAGAAAAGTTAATCACACTGCTACAGATAGTGAGGGAAACACCTATACTTACTTTGCTGATACTACTGAAAAAAATGGTTTAACAACAACTAGGTTTACGTTTAATAGATCTGATAGATTACCTACACAAAGAAATACTGGAGGAGTTCCTGTACAAGTTGCACTAGGGGATAAGTACACGATTGATCCCGCAGATTTAGATGAAGGTGTGGAGATTACACAAGTTCTAGAAATTAGAGAGGGTGAAACGGGTGCGGCTGCAACTGTAAGATATCGAGATGCAGATGGTAATGGGTTTAACGGAGAAGTTGTTTTAGTTCCAACTACTGGTAAAAAAGCTGGAGATGCAAAGTTTTCTAGATCAACAGTAAATCTAGATGAAGGTAAGGGTGAGTTACACGAGAAAATTGATGCCTTAACAAATAACGCTAAAACTAAAGCTGAATTTCAAGAAAGAACAAAAGAAAATGGAAGATTTTCAGCTTTTGAAAATGTTTACACGGGTATATTAGACGGTAAATTTGATAGAATATTTGGAAAAAATATAGATGAATCAATAAAAGAAAAGCAAAGAGAAAATCTAGCTGATAGGTTGTGGAAAAATTATGACCCAAAACTAACACCTGAATTATCTAAATGGATGTATGGTGGTAGTGGAAAAGCTGGTAATATTAGGTATTCTGGATTAACAGCTCTTCATAAACAATGGAAGGAGGATCAAAATAAAAATAAACTAACTAGTATAGATACTGAAGAGGCTAAGGATGTAGTAGATATGACAACTCCAGCTCCAGACGCAGACACGAAAGCAAATAAGCCAGATACAAAAGACGTTAAACTTAGAGATTTAAAAGACTTTGACGTGTATTTAGACGATACCTTTGGTAATGAATTAGCTATAGCTGAGGTAAATGGAATACTTGATAGATATCAG
>JAQBTZ010000122.1 GCA_027624675.1 bacterium | reverse complement strand
TATATGCAAATAATTATTTCTGGAGAACATGGGATCAGAAAGAAGTAGATTTTGTAGAAGAAAGAGATGGCAAGTTATATGGGTTTGAGTTTAAATGGGGAAAAGCAAGAAGCAGTAAAGGTACAAAACTGTTTACTGACAGCTATAAAGAGGCAAGTGTGCAGGTAATAAATAGAGATAATTATTTAGAGTTTGTAATTTAATTGTTCTTGACTGCGCTCGAACAATATTTATAGTATTTTCACCTCGGAGATGAAATAGTTTGTGCTAAAAAAATTCTGTCAAATACACGAAAAAAGGTATATAATTACCCTATGCAAACAAAGTCACAGATCGAACAAGCACGCGACATAATCCGAAAAAACCCACACTTAATATGGTATTCTAAAAACTATAATGGATTTAGTGAAAGAACAATATTCGAGCACGTTTTAAACTACGGGCAATGGGAAGATGTGCAAGAGTTAGTTAGGATTTATGGATTTAAAGAAAGTTTGAAAGTACTAAAAGATTTAATAAAAGGCCCAAGGCAAAATTTGTATCCGCAGGTAAGCCATTACTTTAATTTATACTTTTCACAATATGC
Source organism: bacterium (assembly GCA_027624675.1). GTDB lineage: Bacteria > Patescibacteriota > WWE3 > 2-01-FULL-39-13 > JAQBTZ01 > JAQBTZ01. The sequence continues at coordinate 1,990 of JAQBTZ010000122.1, read as the reverse complement.
ATAAACAGATACTAACAGATAGAACTATTACCATTAGTTAAAGAGTTTAAAAAAGAATTTTATATGGTAGGTGGAACTGCTGTGGCTTTGCAAATTGGCCATCGATAGTCAATAGATTTTAATCTATTTAAAAATGGAGGTTACTCGGTACATAGGATAAACAAGAAAATAGCATGGCATACCACAAGGGCATTGCAGGCGACTAACTGCAGTAACAGTAAGTCTTCATGGTATAGTAAATTAGAAAAGGTTAAATTCGAGTCAGAAGAAGAATATACAGTGATAATAAACGGTGTGCAGTTTACTTTCTACGATTACCCTTACGAGATAAAGGCGGAAGTTAAGTTTGAGAGTTATATAAATATGCCAGATCTTTTAACATTAGCAGCCATGAAGGCTTTTGCACTTGGCAAAAGAGCAAAATGGAAAGACTATATTGATCTATATTTTATCTTACAAAGTCATTCGCTAGGCGACATAGTAAAAAAACTGAAGAAATATTTGGAAATCAGTTTAATGAAAAATTATTTAGACAACAATTAAGCTATTATAAAGATTTAAGAAACGACGAACCAGTTGTTTACAAACCAGGCTTTGAGGTAAGTGATGAAAAAGTTAAAAAATTTCTAACCCAGATCGCGATTTCTTAGTTATATTTACGGGTCATATCTGAAATTTACACAATACAAACATTTGGTAAATATCTAAAAAAATACTAAAATATTCCCATGATTACTTTTAAAAAATGTTGGTGCCAGTCAGGAAAAAGTTATGATAATTGTTGTAAACAGATAGAGCAAAACTATAACCCCAAACTAGCTCGAGCACTTATCTCAAAATTTGGTGCATACCTAACGGCTCAGCCTTGGTTTGCTGATATTGTAAAAACAGAGATAGATAAATACTACTTAGATAATGGAGAGGTTGATTTAGATGTACACGTGTTTGGCGCAGTCATTGAAAACCTGATTTTTGAGTCGGATGTTTATGGTAAAACTCCACTACAACTTTTTATTGAAAGCCCAGGTGTTCCTGAATATGAGCTTGCAACCTATAAAGATTGGTTGGCAAACAATGTGTTATCAGCATTTGAGGTAGTAGATACAGTTAAAGGAAGAGCCATACTACTTAAAGATTTATTACATAATGATAAAATTTATTATGTTTTAGAAAATACAGTATCTATTAGTATAGAAAAAGGTTCTTTTATCTGCTGTAGATTGGTACCTTTTTTAGGTAAACATATTATCTTAGGAGGATTTTCAGCAGGAGTGGCAGAGCAGTTTATTTACACCTTAGTCAGAAATCAAGATAATAATCCCATTCGTGGTATACAGCTTACCAGGGTAATGTATGGTATAAATCACTTAAATAAAAAAAGTGATAAGCAAAAGATTTCTCCAAAAAAGGCAAAAGATTTATTTTTAAGCTACTGCCAAGAAAAAAAGATTAATGTAAAAGAAAACGAGTTAGAGAGTATCTTTACAAACGAAGATAAAGCTGAAAAATTTATAGAAAAAGCTTTGGCAATATTAGAAACAAACACAGACAAGCAGACCTTTTTCGAGTTATGGCAAAACGCTAGAACTTTTTATACTAATGATGCAAACACAAACTTTAAGCAAGGGCCTATAGAGGAAATGTTGGTTAAACAGATGATGATAGAGTTACAGCAAGATATACTTGCAAACGCTAATAATAGCTCAAAATCTCAAACACCAAACAAAGTTTACAAAATTTCAGATATAAAAATTGATCAGTGGTTATCTAAAAAGCAAAAAGAGCTAAACTACAAAACCGCAAAGCAGGCAATATTAGAAGAAAGAAAACTACTTAATAACCCCCGCAAAGATTTTAGTTATAAAGTTACATTTAGTTTAACCAAAGAAAGTACAGGTGATATGTAATAGATTTATTGTCAGAAGCCACACGCAAGTTACAGGTAGATAAAGATTACCTTGGTGCATTAGATACTCTTAGCAAGATAAAC
>JAQBTZ010000004.1 GCA_027624675.1 bacterium | reverse complement strand
GTAAATATTTTTGATTCATAAATATCAGGTGATAAAAAACCCTGAATAGAACCTTGAGTTGCTGCCTCAACAACCTTGGTATAGTTTTCATAAAATTTTATCTCAATAATTTGAAACTTAGTCTTTGTTTTATCTGTTGATTTTAACTTTACACTAACCGCAACGTCACCTATTTTATCTACGGATGCAACTTGATAGTAACCAGAAGATACTGGACTAAAAGTGTTTTTAAAACTATCTCTGCTTGAAACTATCCCTACAGTTAACAGATCTGGAAAAGATGATAGTTCGTTTGGGAGTTTAAATTCAATTATTTTTGAGTTAATTTTTTGCATTACAATATCAGAAAATTCGGGTCTTAGTCTTAGTGTGAAAATAACATCATCAGTGGTAATGGCTTGCCCATTAGAAAAGTAGATATCATCTTTTAACCTTACACGGAAATCTTTAGAGTCTTTACTTGCTATTACCTCATCGGCTAGGTCAGGCTGTATCTCGCCCAGATCATCGTACCTAACTATTCCTCGAAAAAGAATTTTTGAGAGTGCTTTTTCAGCATCAGTTTGAGCATTGATAGAATAAAAAGTTTTAGGAAAACCCACTACACCCTGTGTATATTGAGGGGATATAAAATAACTATAAAAAGAACCTGTTAATATTAAATATAAGGCTTTTAGACTCATTGAATAAATAATGAGTTATACAGTGAAATTCCAACAAATAACACAGCAAGAATAATTGTAGCCATAAATAAAAATTGTTCTAGCCCTCGTCTTGTATGCTTAACAACAGCTGTACTTGCGCTAAATCCAGATTTAGTTTTTTGGAGCAATACAACAATACTTAATAGTGCGGCAATAGTGACTTGTGCAATTAATAATAGGTTATTCATTTCTTTTCTTTGTTCTCGGCAAATACTAAATTTTTTACTACTGAATAAATGAGAGAAAATACAATTACAAAAATAAATTTATTTAATTGTATCTGAGGTAATATTATACCCATAAATTCTGTTTCTTTAAAGGAAAAGTCATCGAAAGTTGCATATGGTATTACATTTAGAAGCAGAACAAAACCTATTATCTGTAAAAGAGTTTTTAAACGACCAAAAACTAAAAAGTTAAATGGATATAATAATAGATTTAATGGTGGAATAATAAAAAGCTCTAAAACGACAAGAAATGTAACAAAAATCAATAAGTTTGATACGCTAGTTATGTTTATATTATAAAAAAAGATACTAAGCAAACTTATGCTAGTAAAACTATAGGCAAAATTTTTTAGATATTTAATTATCATATTCCTTTATCACTTTTTATAGATCTAGATCTTAATTTTCTATGATAGATTATTGCAAATCTATGAGCTTCATCTCGTAACCGTTGTAATAATCTTAATTCAGGTTGAGTTTTTTTCAAAGTGATTAGTTCAAAACTTTCTTTATCATATATTACTATTGTTTCCTCTTTTTTTGCGAGTCCAATAATGGGCAATTTTAAATCTAATAAGTCTAAAATTTTGATTACTGCTCTAAGTTGTCCTTTTCCTCCATCTATTACAAGTAAATTAGGCATTGGCCAATTGTTGTTAAACCTTCTTTTAACTGCTTCTTGCATCATTAAAAAATCATCAGGAGTACTTTTGCTCATAATTTTAAATTTTCTGTACTCAGATTTATCTAGGCGACCATCCGTAGCAACTACCATTGACGCTGTTGGATTTGTTCCTTGTGTATTTGAGATATCAAAACACTCTATTCTTTTTGGTAATTGTTTTAAAGTTGGGATCAGATTTTTTAAATTTAATAATGCTTGGTAATTTATATCTTCTATTAAGTTTGGATTTTCAATATAATCATTTGCATTTCTATTGTTTTGTCGAAGGTAATGTAACTTTTCAAGCCTATCTCTAAATACAGTTGCAGATTCATACTCCTCATTTTTACTTGCCTTTTGCATCTGTGTTTTAAGTTCGGTCATAACACTAGATGATTTTCCACTTAACAGTTTTTTAAATTGGCCTACTGAGCGTCTGTACTCTGTAGGTGTTACATTAGCTACACATGGGGCTAGGCATAAGCCAATATCTCCAAACAAACAGGGCTTATGTTTTTTTTGGTAAAGATTATATTTCACTTTAGAACAATCTCGGTATTTAAATGTTTTACGAAATTGCCGAAGTACATCATCTACATATGTTCCAGATGGATAAGGCCCAAAGTAATTTGAACCTGAAGTAGTAACTTTTCTTGATGTAATTACCCTTGGGATAATTTCTAGTCTTGATATTCCGTTCTCTATATAACTTACCTTTTCGTTTTTAATCTCGATGTATTTATAAAACTTATCATCCCGAAGTAACACATTATATTTCGGCTTTAGTCTTTTAATAAGTTCTGCCTCAAGTAAAAGCGCATCTACTTCAGATTCTGTCTCTAATATCTCAATGTCTTCAATATTTTCTACTAACTTAACAGTTTTAGGACCTAGTTCTAGGTCTTTTTGAAAATAGCTCTTAACTCTGCTTTGTAAATTAACAGCTTTACCTACATATATAATTTTCCCTTGTTTATCCTTATACTTATAAATACCTGGAGTTTTAGGAAGTAAGCTAATTTTTTGCTTTAATTTGTCGTTCATTGTTTTTGCTTTATAATTACTTTCAACTATGAAAAAGTTTATTGCGTTATTTTTACTGTTTTTATCAATAAGTGCCAACCCTGCTTATGCAAAAGAATTTGCTACAAGTTATATTATAAACTATTCTATTGATGAAAATGCTAATACTAAGGTTGAGTACGATATTGAGCTTGAAAATCTAACTAGCGAGTATTATGCTACCGAGTATTCTTTAGGTTTAACAGAAGATAATATTATTGATATTTCAGCAACACAAGATAATCAAAAAATCGAGGTAGAATTTACTAATACCAAAGAAAAATCTAACGTAACTCTTAAACTTATTAAAAGTATTGTTGGCAAAGGCAAAACCACTAAACTTAATTTGCAATTTACTTCTGATAAATTAATTTCTAAAAAAGGTTCGGTATACGAGCTTACTATCCCAAAACTGGTTGCAACAGAAAGCTTAAACACCTATAAGGTTATTTTAAATGTTCATAATCTAATTGGAAACGAACTTTATATTTTTCCTCAACCTTTAACTATTACTAAAAAAGACGACTATAAAGTATTTGAGTTTTCAGGGGATGGTTTTAAAGGCAGTGGAATAAATGCAGTGTTTGGAGAGTTTCAACTGTTTAATGTTAATCTAAAATATCACCTTAAAAACCCAACAGGTCAAAAAGTAAAACAAGACATAACAATTCCGCCGGATATTAGAGGTAGACAAAATATTGTTATAAAAAATATCTCAAAAATACCAAATAAAATTTACTCTGATCAGGACGGAAACTATTTTGCAGAATATTACCTCGAACAATCTGAGGAAAAAATAATTGATCTAAATTTAGAGGTAAAAGTATTAAACCTTCCTTTTAAAGAAAAGTTAGTTGATCCTAAAATCTATACTTCCTCCCAACCTTTCTGGGAAAAAAACTCTGAGATTGTTACTCAGACACTTAAAACACTTAACTTAAATCCAGCTGATTCTGACACAGTAAACGCAAAAAAAATATTTCAATTTGTTACCAATCACCTACAATATAACCTTGATAAAGCAAGTAATAGCTCGATAGAAAGAGAGGGCGTAGAGTATGCCTTAACTAACCCTACTGATACTGTTTGTATGGAATTTGCGGATTCGTTTGTTACACTTGCAAGGGCTACAGGTATTTCGGCTAGAGAGATTAATGGATATGCCTATACATCTGGAGCTACAAATAAACCTCTTTCCTTAAGACTTACAAACTCTAACGATATATTACATTCTTGGGCAGAATACTACTCAGAAACTGAGGGCTGGGTTCAGGTTGATCCTACCTGGGCATCTACATCAGGTTTAGATTTTTTTACACAGTTTGATACCAACCACATCACATTTGTTACACATGGAATTAACTCTAACTATCCTTATCCAGCTGGTAGTTTTAAGATTGATCCTGAAGAAGATAATTTTATTAATGTTGATTTTATCTCAGAACAAACAGTACCAGTTGAATATAAATTTGAAGCTAGAAAAGTATTAAAATCAAATATCCTTGATATGATTAGACTGAAAACAGAGCTAGTACTAATTAACAAAAGTAATACTACGGTATATAACGTAAAGATTGGAGATAATATAGTTGCTGCTTTACCACCTTTTGCGCAGGTTAGCTTGAAAGATACAGACTCATCTGAGATTAGATTTGAAACTTTTACGGGAAAAGAGATTAACTCTGAAATCACGATTGAAAACAACCAATATTTACCTAAGGTAATATTACCGATTATCTCTTTCCTTGTAGCCTTAGCGCTTTTCCTGTATGTGATTTTTCGGAAATAAGTATCTGATCGGGGGTGCCCTCGAAAACTACCTCACCACCTCTGTCTCCACCTTCTGGCCCTAAATCAATAATATAATCAGAATTCTTTATTACCTCTAAGTTATGTTCAATAACAATTACAGTATTTCCTTTGGCAACAAGTCTTTTTAAGATAGATATTAATCGTTCTAAATCACTAAAATGTAACCCTGTAGTTGGTTCGTCTAAAATATATAAAGTGTGACCTACCCCTTTCTTAGAAAGCTCGGATGCTAATTTAACCCGTTGAGCCTCTCCTCCTGATAAAGTAGTTGCAGGTTGTCCTAGTTTAATATAGCCAAGCCCCACATCTGATAAAGTTCTAAGCTTGCGATGTAATACAGGTATGTTAGTAAAAAAGCCTAATGCATCGTCAACTGTCATATCTAAGATATCTGCAATGTTTTTATCTCGATAATCAATCTCTAACACCTCAGAGGTGTAACGCTTACCTTTACATACCTCACAGTCAACATAAATGTCAGGCATAAATTGCATCTCGATTCGCATCTGACCTTCGCCTTGGCAAACCTCACAACGTCCACCTTTCACATTAAAGCTAAACCTACCAACTTTATATCCTCTAAGTTTTGCATCTTCAGTTGAAGCAAAAATTGCACGTATATAATCAAAAGCACCTGTATATGTAACAGGATTTGACCTTGGTGTCCGGCCTATTGGATTTTGATCAATATCAATTACCTTATCAATATGCGATTCGCCAAGTACCGATGTATGCTTTGCAATCTTACTATCAATCTTTAATCCTTTACTTCGTTTTAATGCTTTAAGTAAAGTCTCGTTAATTAAGGTGGATTTACCAGAACCCGAAACCCCTGTTACAACAATAAACTGATTAAGTGGAATTTCTACATCAATATTTTTAAGGTTATGTTCACTTGCTCCAATTATCTTAAGTTTTTTTCCAAACAAATCATCTTTTTTCTTTAAATCCGCTTTTTCGTGATCCTCTAAATACACAATAGGTTTAATCTTTTTCTTACCACACAAATATTGCCCTGTAATAGATTTAGGATTTTTAATAATTTCTTCAACTGTTCCCTCTGCTATAACAAATCCTCCATTGCTACCTGCCTTTGGTCCAAAATCAAAAATATAATCACTACTTAACATTGTCTGATCGTCATGTTCAACAACTAAAACCGTATTACCTAAATCTCTAAGTTTTATTAAAGTTGCGATCAACCTTTTATGATCTCTTGCGTGCAACCCTATTGATGGTTCGTCTAAAACGTATAAAACACCTGATAATCCAGAACCAATCTGTGAAGCAAGCCTTATTCTTTGAGCCTCACCGCCTGCTAGGGTTGATGAAGTTCGGTCAAGTGTAAGGTAATCCAGCCCTACATCTATTAAAAATCTAAGCCTTGCACCTATCTCTTTTAATATTGGAGTTGCAATAACAATCTCCTTTTCAGATAAAACTGTATTTCCTTTTTCAAATATATAGTCATCCGAAAGGTCGTCTGAATTAATTGCATTATCAAGTAACGTGTAACACCACATATATAGCTTATGTATTGATAAATTAGTAGTTTCTGCAATCGACTGTTTATCTATAGTTACACTAAGTGCTTGTTGGTTAAGTCTTGCCCCTATACAAACTGGACAAGGCTCTTTTACCATATACTTTTCTATATCTTTTCGTATATAGTCAGAGTCAGTTTCTTTATATCTTCTGTCTAAATTATTAATTAAACCTTCAAATGTTTCGTCAAATGAAACTTCTTTCCCAAATCTATTTAAACCAGTAACTTTATAGGTCAATGATCCACTACCAAAAAATAATATATCTAATTTTTCTTTCTTAAGATTTCTAATTGGTGTATATAAGTTTATCTTTTCTGTCTCTGCAACTGCTGTTACTAGCCTTTTAAACCAGGACTCTTTATCCATTAAATCTGTCCAAGGAAATATCCCCCCTTCAGCTACAGATAAATTAGGATTCATTAAGCTATCAATATCAACTTTTAATTGTGTTCCTATACCAGTACATGTTAAACATGCTCCTTGTGGTGAGTTAAAAGAAAAAAGTCTTGGTTCAAGTTCTGCAATTGAGATGCCACACTTTGGACAAGCAAACTTTTCCGAATAAAGCGTGTCGTTAAACATTTCAGGTGAGTCAGGGAAATCCAATCCTTCATCTAAAATCTCAGTAAATTTAATTGCGTTACCTGTTAAAGCAAGACCTGTCTCAACCGACTGAGTTAATCTTGTTCTTAACTCTTTTAGATCAGTTTTTTTATTAATTAAAAATCTTTCTACAATAACATCAATATCGTGTTTATTTGTTTTAAATAGTGAAAGACCTGAAATATCATTATAAATTTTGCCGTCTACCCTTGCCCTAATAAAACCTTGCTTGGAAAGATTCTCAAATACCTTAGAATATTCGCCCTTTTTCGCAACAACAACTGGAGCTAGCAAATACCCTTTTACAATTTTCTTAGTATCAACAATGTTTTCTATATTTCCCAATATCGAATTAACTATTTGTTCTACACTCATGGTCGAAATTTCATCACCACATTTAGGGCAATGTGGATGGCCAACCCTAGCAAAAAGCAATCTAAAGTAATCGTATATTTCTGTTATTGTTCCTACAGTAGAACGAGGGTTATGTGAAGTTGTTTTTTGATCAATTGCAATTGCAGGTGAAAGGCCTTCAATAGTTTCTACATCCGGTTTATCCATTACCCCTAAAAACTGTCTAGCATAACTTGATAATGACTCAACATATCTTCGCTGGCCTTCGGCATAAATTGTATCCATTGCAAGTGAAGATTTTCCAGAACCACTAGGTCCTGTAAAAACAACAAACTTATACTTAGGTATATCAATATCAATATTCTGAAGATTATGTTCTTTGGCACCCCTAACTTTTATATATTCCATAATTATATTATTAAAATCTATCTAAAAATATTCTTCGAATTTATTGAGAAGTCAAATGTTTTTTTAAACTTCTTAGTTTATCACGTATTTCTGTTGCAAGCTCGAAATTAAGCATATCAGCTGCTAAATACATCTCTTCTTCCATAGATTTATATACCTCGGTTCTTTCTGTTGGGGGTAACATCTTAAAATCCTGACTTTTAATCTTAATTTCCTTTTTATCTTCTTCTTTTTTCTTAACTATTCGCATCTTAATCTCTTTTTTAATGTTTTTTGGGATTATATTATGTTTTTGATTATACTCAACCTGAATCTGCCTTCTTCTTGTAACCTCTTCAACTGCTCTTGTAATGCTACCTGTCATAACATCTGCATATAAAATTACCTGACCATTAATATTACGAGCAGCTCTACCCATAGTCTGAACAAGTGCAGTTTCTGATCTTAAAAACCCCTCTTTATCTGCATCTAATATTGCAACAAGTGAAACCTCGGGTAAGTCTAAACCCTCTCTTAATAAGTTAATTCCAACTAATACATCAAACTCGCCTTTTCTTAAGTTATCTAAAATATCCATTCTATCTAATGTATCTATATCAGAGTGTAAATATTCGGCCTTAATACCTTTCTCTTTCAAAAACAAACTTAACTCTTCGGACATTTTCTTTGTTAAAGTTGTAATTAAAACCTTTTCATTAACTTTTACCCGTTTTTCAATCTCTGTATACAAATCATCTATCTGACCTGCTATTGGTTTTATTGTAATAATAGGCTCGATAATTCCAGTTGGTCTAATTAACTGTTCAGCAATTCCAACATAATCTTCTTTTAAATCTCCGCCATCATCCTTAACTTTTTTAGTTGCTTTAATGCTTTTTTCAACCTCATACTCTGAGGGGGTAGCTGAAATATATATAGCCTTATCTACCTTATCTAAAAACTCATCAAACTTTAAGGGTCTATTATCCATTGCACTTGGCAATCTAAATCCATAATCAACTAAAGTCTGTTTTCTCGACCTATCTCCGTTATACATTCCTCTTACCTGTGGCAATGTCATATGTGATTCGTCAATTGCAAGTAAAAAATCTTTAGGAAAATAATCAAGTAAGGTATACGGAACAGCCCCTGGGTGCCTGCCATCAAAATATCTCGAGTAATTTTCGATACCATTTACATAGCCTACCTCTTTTATCATCTCTAAATCGTGTTTAGTTCTTTGTTCTAATCTATATGCCTCTAACACCTTTCCCTCGTCTTTTAACTCTTTAAGGCGTAAATTCATATCATTTTCAATATCAATTAAAGCCTGTACAAAGCTTTCATCACTTGCAATAAAATGTTTAGCAGGATATAGCATGTAGTTGTCTAAAGATTCAAAAACTCTACCTGTAAATGAATCAAACCTATAAATATTTGTAACCGTTGATTCTAAAAATTCTATGCGATATGCCACCTCAGAGTAAGAAGGGATTATCTCTATAATATCGCCTTTAACTCTAAAACTTCCACGCTCTAACACCATATCATTACGGTTATAGTGTAACCCAAGTATAGATTTTGTAAGTGCTGCTTTTGATATATTTAACCCCTTGTTAATAAGTAAAACGCTATTTCCATACTCCTTAGGCGAACCAATGTTATATATACAAGAAACAGATGAAACAACAATTACATCTTTGCGACTTAAAAGTGAGGTAGTTGCAGAAAGTCTTAACTTATCAATTTCTTCGTTAATGCTAGATTCTTTAGCAATATACGTATCAGTTGGAGGTAAATACGACTCAGGTTGATAGTAATCGTAATATGAAACAAAATATTCTACTGCATTATTAGGAAAAAACTCTTTAAACTCTTGATAAAGTTGACCTGCTAAAGTCTTATTATGAGAGATAACTAAGGTAGGCTTCTGAACTTTCTCAATTACATTTGCTAGTGTAAAGGTTTTACCAGAACCAGTTACACCAAGTAAAACCTGGTCTTTTATATTACTATTTAAACCATCAACAAGCTTTTCAATTGCATCTGGTTGGTCACCAGTAGGTTTAAAATCTGCTATAAGTTTAAATTTATTTGACATAATTAAAATTAAAAAATAACCTTTCGGGTTATGTATGGTATTTTATGCTAAAAATAAGGGTATTACAATACTTTGTTAATTAAGTTATTCCTATCATATTCTTTGTCATTCTGAGTGTAACAACGAAGAATCCATACTTTTTTCTCAACCCTTTAACAAAGCCATAATCAACCCCGAGGGTTGACAATGGCTTTGTTGCAACACATAAAATGAAGTAATTGCACTCTTCTCAATAATTCAATAAGATAACGATAGTAGCAAATTTTATTTAATTATTATGAATTATCAAAAAGCTAGTTTTTGGCGAAGATTAGGTGCAGTGTTAGTAGACGGTATTATAGTAGGTATTGGTAGTATTATTTTAGGCGCAATTCTAAGTTTAATAGGTGTAAATAGCACTTCGGTATCAAATGGGCTTTCAATGATAATCTCTATTGCATATTACTTAGTAACATATATGAATATGGAAGGTAGAACAATTGGTAAAAAGCTTTTAAATATTCAGGTTATTAAAAAAGATGGAACACCAATGACAGATCCTTTTACTATTATAATTAGAGATGTTGTTGGTAAATTTATCTCAGCGGCGGTTTTGTTACTAGGTTATATCTGGATGTTATTTGATAAAAACAACCAAACATGGCACGATAAAATTGCAGGTACATATGTTGTGTATACAGGAGCAACAACTGCAAACGAGATGCCAACAATGCCACAGCACCCAACAGATATGACAACAGAACAAAACCACGCATCAGAAAATACTAATCAACCAGTATAGTTAAGAAGTAATTTAATAGAAATTTTAAAGAAAGGCCTCGAAAGGGGTCTTTCTTGTATCTATACTACAAACTTATTTTTCAAGTTTAATTGGTTGCTTTGGATTGTCTTTTCTCTTTTTTATCTTATCAATGGAATATTGTACTCGCTCGTCTAAATTTATATGCTTTATTCTTGCAAATCTTAAAACTGTGAGTAATATATCACCCAACTCTTGTTCATATGTTTCATCTTGTTGTGCAGCAAAGTTTGATGGCTTTCTACCATGCTTTGCTAAGTATGCTCTTGCCATCTCTCCAATTTCTTCAACAAGTCCTAGTATTAAAAAAGAGCCATACTCGTCTGTTTCTTTCCAGTCTTTATCTATCTGATCAATTTCTCTAAAATACTCGCCAAACGGAGTATCGTAGTATGTTTTTTTAAAAATACCCTTGACAGCTTCGTTGTTTCTTCGGTATTATTATAGAAACACAAAGAAAACCCAAAAGTAGTAATTTGAAACAAATATTATGCCTGTCACCCTTTATAAACGTCAAAGAGAAATTTTTGACTACATTTGCCAATATATTAATAAATTTGGACACTCTCCCACGTTAAAAGAAATTGCCACTGCCATGGAACTTTCTAGCCTTGCAACTGTTCACGAACACTTAATGGCATTAGAGAAAAAGCACGTACTACGAAGGTACGAAGGCGCCGTTCGTGGAATTGAAATTACATACGAAGGAGTTTCGTTTGAAGACGAAGAACCAGCTTTTCAAAATGTTGATTTAGGTATAACTGTACCAATGATAGGTTATATTGCCGCAGGTCGACCAATAGATGCTATAGAAGATAGATCTTCTACTATTACTATTCCTTTTGATATGGTATCTGGAGTAAAGCGAACTTACGTTTTACAGGTTAAAGGCGATTCGATGATAGAGGCTGGTATACTAGATGGAGATTTCGTAATTATAGAACAGGCTAATACCGCAAATAATGGGGATATTATTGTAGCTTTAATTGATAATCAAGTAGCAACATTAAAAAAGTTTTTTAAGATGCCTGGAGGGATTTATAAACTTGAACCTGCTAACTCTACAATGGATCCAATTTTTGTTAAAGATTTACAAATTCAAGGCACGGTTAAAGGGGTTTTAAGAAAATATTAAACAAACCTAAAAGAAATAGTAATTTCCCCCTTTAGTTTGCTACATTTTTCAATTAATTGTTTTGGTGTACCTTTAAACGTACTTTCGTGTAGCTTTGTTAACTCGTGGGCTACAAATATAGTTATTTTTTCACCAAACAAGCTATCTAATACTTTTAAAGTTTTTTCTAGTCTAAATACTGTCTCAAGTGCAACAAAAGTTGTAGGTTTGATAACGTTAATCTGCAAACACTGTTTAAATAATGTTTCACGTTGTCCATCTTTTCGTGGTAAATAACCAATAAACATAAAATTATCAGGCTCCATTCCACTTAATATTAAAGTTGTAATAATTGATGATGGTCCTGGTATGTTTATTACAGAAATATCCTGATGATTATTAGTTACCTCTCTAACTAATTTGTATCCTGGATCGTTAATTAAGGGTGTACCAGCATCAGAAACTATCGAAACATTTTCGTTGTTTTTAATAATGTCTATAAACTTTTCTAAATCTTTATTTTCAGTTGTGTCATCAAATCTAACTAATCTAGGCTTAGTCGTTAAACCATATTTCTCTGATATATATACAAACAATTTCCCAGTTCGCCTTGTATCCTCACAAAGTACTACAGCACTATCAGTTAAAGTTTGAGCAGCCCTGAAACTTATATCACCTAAATTACCTATTGGTGTTGATACTAAAAAAAGTTGATTCATAACTATATTTTAACATTAATCTAAATTTTAAAAGTTTTTAAGATAAACCCTGCAATATCTGACAAACTTTTCATTTTTGTTATACCTGTATTTTTTTTATCTCCAATATATATAAATGGAACTGGGTTTCTATTGTGTTTTGTATCTATATCCTTTTGATATGAATGTCTTAACACTTCTGCATTACCATGATCAGATGTTATATAAACCTGCCCTTTTAAACTTTCTACCTTATTAACAATACGCGCAAGCTGTATGTCTACAGTTTTAACAGCAAATGCAGTAGCCTCAATATCACCTGTGTGTGCAACCATATCAGGATTTGCAAAATTTACTACGTAAAAATTATACTTACCTAAGTTTTCAATTACCTCATTTCCAACTTCTAAAGCCGACATTTCCGGACATAAATCGAAACTAGCTACCCTTGGTGATGGAACTATTATAAACTCTTCTCCTTTGTTTTTTATCTCTCGACCTCCATTAAAAAAATAAGTAACATGAGCATATTTCTCACTTTCTGCAACGTGTAACTGGGTCAAACCTTTAGCACTTAATTTGTCAGATAAAGTATCTTTAATTTTTATTTTTGGATAAACAAAAGGAACATTTTCTAAGCCTTGCTCTTCGTACTGCGTTAATGTTGAAAGTTGTAAGGAAATCATCTCACGGTTAAAAAACTTAAAGCTATTAGAAGTTATTGCTTTTCCAATCTGTCTAATTCGATCCTCTCGAAAGTTGAAGATAAAAAACATATCTTTCGAATTACAACCTTTATAATCCCCTATAACACAAGGCTTAATAAATTCATCAGTTGTTTTATGATGATAACTATCCTCAATTGCTTTTTCAATGGTCTCAAATTTATTGCCTAATCCTTTAACTAGGCCGTCATATGCAAGCTTTGTTCTTTCCCAGTGTTTGTCACGGTCCATTGCATAATAACGACCAGAAATAGTTACTACTGATCTTCTTATCTCTAAAGGTAATTTATTATAAAACTCTAAAAAATTATTTGTTCCAGAATCTCTACCATCAGAAAATAGATGTATCTTTGTTTTAATATTTTTATTACTTAAAAACTGATAAGTTGCAATCAAATGTTTAACTGACGAATGAATCTGCGCATTACTTAAAAGTCCTGCAATATGAACTGTTTCACCACTAAAGTCTGAAATTATATTATTTAAATTTGAATTTCTAAAAAATTTACCCGTGGTAATTTCATCGCTAATTAGTAACGAGTGTTGTTTTACTATTTTACCAGCACCAATTGTCATGTGTCCCACCTCCGAGTTGCCCATCTCACCTTTTGGCAAACCAACATTTTCACCCCAATTTACAAGCTTTGTATGTGGATAGTTTTGAAAATAGTTATTAAAATTAACAGGATTTGCAACATATACAGCATTACGATTAGAAGGCTTTGCAATTCCAAATCCATCTAGTATTACAAGTACATTGGGGGATTTCTGTTTTAAGATATTCATTTTTCAACTGAAATTCTTCTTTTTATAGCAAGTAATCTGTTATATTTAGCAATTCGCTCCCCCCTATTAAACCCTCCAAATTTCACGTAATCGCTAACTACTGCAACTGCAAAATCAGCAATAAAATCATCGTTAGTTTCACCACCTCGGTGTGAACAGATAATTTTCCAACCAGCATTTCTAGCAACATTTACAGCTCTAATTGATTCTGTAATTGTTCCAATTTGATTTGGCTTAATTATGACTGCATTTGCAATATGTTTTTCAATGCCTCTTCTGATTAATTCAGCATTTGTTGTGACAATATCATCAGCAACAAGCATCTGATTTGGGTTTTCTTCTAAATACTTAGTCCAATCATCCCATGCGTCTTCGGGAAAAGGATCTTCAATTGAAAAAAACTTATGTCCATTACTTAAATATTTAAATTCTTTTGTTGCTTCAAAAACTGAGCTAGCTGCAACATCAAGTGATATTTTATCGTGAAATTTTTCAATTATCCTAACGGCTTCTTCTGCTAATATCTGAGTAGGACAAACTGCACCTTCTGCACCAACATTTGTTGAATAACCAAGTTTAGCTACTTCTTCTAAAACCTTTAAGTATATTTCTCTACCTTTTTCAACTGTATCAACAACTGCTAAAAACTCCTGAATCTGCAACTGGTTATCTGCATGTTTTCCTCCCTCCATAACTAAAACCATAAGTTCGGGAAATCTATTTCCTATCTCAACCGGAATAAATCGATTTATATGTTCATAAAGTTCAATTTCTTGTGAGTTTGCAAATGCTCGGGCACTTGCAATTGATATTGCTAAGGTTGTGTTTGCTCCAAGGTTAGATTTGTTATCTGTTCCATCAATCTCGATTAATTTCTGATCAAAAAGCTCTAAGTCTGATACATCTACATTTTTTAGACCTTTTGATAATTTAGTATTTATTATCTTAACACTATCATCTGCTGAAAGATAAACTGCCTCAGTAGCGCCTTTTGATAACCCTTCAGGTACTGAGGCTATCGCTTGACTTCCGTCTTCTAGTTCAACAGCAACCTCTACTGTCCACATAGCTTTAGAATTTAAAATCTTATCTGCACGTAATCTAGTTAGTTTCATAATTTTATTTTTTATTTGCTATATCATTTTCTGCGTCATATACATTTTTTCTTGTAACATCAAGTACATCTGCAGATACTGAAACTGAGGTAATACCTGCCTTTACAAAAAGTTTAACAAGTTCCGGATAATCAGAAGCCATCTGTCCACAAATAGAACAGGTTACTTTATGTTTTTTACACGCCTTAATTGTCATTGTTATTAAATCAACTACTGCAGGATTACTTTCATCATAAGAACCTGCTACCTTTTCATTGTCGCGATCTACACCAAGCGTAAGCATTGTAAGGTCATTTGAACCTATCGAAACGCCATCAATTCCAGCTGCAATGTATTCTTCAATCTGGTGCACATTTCCAGGTGTTTCACACATCATCCATAACTTAAACGAGTGTGATCTTTTCATTCCATTAGCAGAGATAATCTTTTTAACATCAATAAGCTCTTTCGGATTTCTAATAAATGGAATCATTAACCAAAGATTTTTACAGTTACGTTTATTTCTAACCTCTTTTATTGCTTTAAGTTCTAGCTCAAACACCTCGGCATCCACTACATACCTACCTGCACCTCTAAAGCCTATCATAGGATTTGGTTCGTCAGTTTCGTATTTTTCACCACCCTCAAGTGTTTTATATTCATTAGTTTTAAAATCTGTTGCCCTATACACAACTGGCCTATCACCAAATGCATTACAGAATTTTTCAAGACCATCTGCAAGTTTACCAACAAATTCTTTTTGATTTTTTTCCTCAATAAATTTACGTGGATGCTTTCCAATTGTAGAGATCATAAACTCTGCCCTTAAAAGGCCTATACCATCTGTGTTTAATTTTGAAACCTGATCTGCAAGTTCTGGCTCACCCAAATTTACATATACTTTTGTTGCAGTTTTAAGATGAAATGTATTTCCAACTACTTTTCCAACTTCGTTCATCTTTACACTACCCTCATATACCTTTCCATTTTTACCATCTACTGTAATCATCTCTCCATTTTTTAATATATGAGTAGCAAGACTAGTCCCAACCACACAAGGTACACCAAGTTCGCGACTTACAATTGCAGCATGCGAGGTTCTACCACCTTTATCAGTTACAATTGCAGCTGCTTTTCTCATTGCAGGTACAAAATCTGGATTTGTCATCTCTGTAACTAAAACATCTCCTTCTTTTATTTTTCCAATCTCAGATTTGTTTTTTATAATAACAACCTTACCAATACCAATCCCAGGTGACGCTGCCAAACCTTCTAAAATAAAATGACTATCTAAATTTTCTTTATCAAGTTCGAGTGTAGTTTCTGCAATTTTCAAAGTTGTAATAGGTCGGGACTGTACGATAAATAGTTTATTTTTTTGCATTGCCCATTCTATATCCTGTGGAGTTTTATAGTGCTTTTCAATTTTTGCACCAATTTCAGCAAGCTTAGTAATATTTTTATCACTTAGTTTTTGTTTCTTTTGATACTCTAAAGAAATTGGTAAATTACCAAATTCAGTTAATTGCCAAGTTTGTTTAATTATCTGTTTATCTATTAACTTGTAACCCTTTTTAGAAACCATATATTGGTCTGGGGTTACCTCGCCTGAAACAATTGGCTGACCAAGTCCAAAAGCAGCCTCTATTGATATTTCTTCAGAATTATTAGTAACCGGGTTAACTGTAAACATTATTCCAGAAACCTCGGACTGAATCATTAACTGAACAGGAACAGCAATTCCAACCTTAAAATGATCATAACCTTTATCTTGTCTATAGAAAATTGCTCTAGCCTCAAATAGAGATGCCCAACAGCCTCTAACTGCTTCTAATACCTCATCTGCTCCCATTACATTTAGAAAAGTTTCTTGTTGTCCTGCGAAAGAAGCATCTGGTAAATCTTCTGCTGTTGCTGAACTTCTAAC
>JAQBTZ010000121.1 GCA_027624675.1 bacterium | reverse complement strand
GAAAATACGAAGAATAGATTCTTCGTGAGTACACTCCCCGCGTAACGGGACTTTGGCAGAATGACGAGGTGGCTTAGATTTAGAATAGTATTTAAAAATCTTTATAACAATTTGCCCTATCCCCATAAAAATGCTACCATTTGCTGGCTTTTATAGTTAGTATTTTTATATAATAAACCTAAATGCAACAAAGTATATTCTCAAAAATAGCGCAGGAAATATTGGTCGAGATCGACAACTTAGCAAGAGCCAGTAACGAAGACAGGGTATTAGCATCAGACCTGTTAAGCCTTATTAGCAAAAAAGATACTAGCCTAGTTGCAATTATTGATAAATTTAAGGTACATCACCGAAAAAAAATAGAGCTTACATTACTAATGGAGGATTGCTTTCAACAGTCAGTACTTGCTGGTGTTCTTATTATAGATTCAATCCACATTTTATTAGCAGCATACAAACAGATAGACGAAAAGGCATATAGTCAAGCATTAAGCCATTTTCAAAATATCACTAAAGATGAAAAACCAGTAGCATCTGCTAAAAAATTTAACAAGAAAAATTTGTTTTTGGACTTAACTAAACAAGCAACCCTTGGGTTATACGACAACTTAGTAGATAGGCCAAAAGAATTAAATTTATTAATAACTAAATTATTAAAAAGTGATAAACGATCGATCATGCTGTCAGGGGAAAGTGGGATTGGAAAGACTTCGTTAGTGCGGTTATTGGCAAAAAGGATAGTAAATGGGCAGGTTCCAACAGATTTAATAGGGACTAAAATTTTAGAGCTTGATATGATATTAGCATCAGGCTATTTTACCTCAAAGCCAGCAGGCGAGTTTTCTTCATTTGTTGATACCCTTATCAAGAAAACTGACAATATAATATTTTTTGTAGATAATTTAGAGGTATTAGGTGGAGGGTTTTATTTTGGAGTAACAGGTGATAAACCTGGCAAGGGGCACGAGGCAAGAATAATTGGAGCAAGCTCGGTAGCAAAAGCTGAGTTTTTTTCACCAAATATATCAATGAAAGCCTCTTGGGAAAATATATATATCGAAGAGCCAACAAAAGATGAGCTGTTAAAGATTGCAAATTCAACAGCAGAAGGTTTAAAGGTTTATCATAATGTTGATGTTAAGCCAAAATCAGTTGAAGAATTTGCACAGTTAATGCATAAATATAGTGAATCTTTCGAAGAGGCGCTACCTGGTTCAATGATAAATTACCTAGACGAATTAATGGCAACAGTAAAATCTGAAAAAACGATATTAAAGACAAAACCGGCAGCTATGTTTGAACATTTAAATGAGTTAAGACAAAAGCTTATAAGTATTAAAACATGTTTGAAGAGTGGTTCTGCAATTAAAACAAAAGATAAATTAACAATTAAAGAGATAAATACAGTTGAAAAAGAGATAAATAATATCGAGAAAGAGTTAAAAAGTACTGTTAACAAGTCAAAAGAATCAATTAAGGTGGTATTAGGAAAATCTTTTATACAAAAGGCATTTGCAGAAAAAGTAGGGATTCCTATTGGAGATATAACAAAAGATGAGAAAAAAATGTTAACAAGTTTAGAAGAAAATTTAAAGTCAAAGATAATTGGACAAGACCAGGCAGTTGATGGTTTAGTTAGAGCACTAAAGCGAAGTTATGCAGGACTTAGAGATGCAAACAAACCTATAATTTCAGCACTATTTTTAGGACCAACGGGGGTAGGCAAGACACAAACTGCAAAAGAGTTAGCAAATGAGGTGTTTGGAGATGCATCAGAGACAAACAATTTTTTAAGACTAGATATGAGCGACTTTAGTGAAAAACATACAGTTGCAAGGTTGATCGGAGCCCCACCAGGATATGTTGGGTATAGTGAGGGAGGTCAATTAACATCTTTCATAAACCAAAATCCACATAGTTTAATATTGTTTGACGAGGTAGAAAAAGCTGACCCACAGGTGTTAAATATACTACTACAGATAATGGAAGAGGGAAAACTAGTTGATATGACAGGTAATGAGATGGATTTTTCAAATGCAATAGTAATACTAACAAGCAATATTGGAGCAAGTCAGATAAAACAAAAAACAATAGGTTTTGATGTAATAGATAGCGATGAGCTGGTATATAAAGATATGCAGCTTAAATTATTAACCGAACTTAAAAAGCAGTTAAAGCCAGAGCTAATTAACCGAATGGACGAGATCATCGTTTTTAGACAGTTAAGTACCAAGGATATGCTAGAAATTTGTGATCTAGAGCTTAAAAAGGTAGAAAAAATGTTAAAACGTTCTGGTCATAAGTTAGATATAGATAAAAAATCTAAAGAATTATTGGTAAAAGAGGGGTATAGTGATGAATATGGAGCAAGGCCATTAAAAAGGACAATCACCAGACTAGTTACAGATCCAATTAGCGAGCAGATCTTAAAATCAAAAGATAAAAAAGTTAAGTTTAAGGCAAGGGTGGGAAAAAAGGGTTTGAAATTTACTTTTTAGTATATTCAAACATATTGTATTATAATAAATTAATGAACCTTAAACATAAATTTGAATTAATGTGTTTGTATTTATTTTTATTTGTTTTTCTTTCACACAATATTGTTTATGCTGCAGATAATGAAATTAAGGTTTTAGATA
>JAQBTZ010000003.1 GCA_027624675.1 bacterium | reverse complement strand
CTCTAAAGAAAATTATTTACCAAAAGAGATACCAAAAAAATCATTAACGAAATCAATTATGGGGAATACGTTGACCCCTTAAAGATTGTAATAATTGAATAACAAATAATTATAAGTAATTCAAGTACCCGAAACTAATACGAAATCGAGTGGGTTTACTACTAATTACAAAACTCTTTCTCTTGGCTATCAAATAAATTCTCAAAAAAACCTAACTTATCTTTATATAAAGAACCCATATTTTTATCAAAATATATTACCTTTATTCGTTTCATGTTTTCTTTTAGTAACTCAAAATCAGGAACATCAGTAAATCTAAATCTAGTTTTATCTAAATTTTTTCCAGCTTGTAACACTCTTGTAGTATAAAGAGGCTCTAACTCGCCATTTGGCATACATACAATACACATCACAAGAATATCTAGAGTATCTTTATCATAAAGTATAGTAATAAAATAAGATAAACATAATTTTTGGTTATCTTTATTTTTGTTATACCTTGTAGGTAACGAAGGTGTATATTCTCTAAACTCTTTATTTTCTGCACCTACGTTTACAACCATATTTCCCTTGTAACTATTTTGATTTGTGCCTACAAATATATTTTTTGTATAATCTCCAATGTTAGTATTTCCAATCAAAGATGCACCAACTGTTTTTAAATCTATATGGATAAAAGCATCTTCAACTTCAAAAAATAAATCTGCCCCAACGGGAGAAGAGTTTGGTTGTCCTATTCCTTTCCCATTTAGCAAAGAATATACGATTCTTTCAGCACCAACTGCAAAATCAGAAATACCAGACTTATATAAACCAATCCAATCATCTTGAATCTTTGCTTTAGTCTTAAACCCAAACAAAAGCTCATCTTCTACAAATTTTAGAAAATGAAAATATTTATTTAAATACTTTCTCTCTAATAATTCGATTTGTATTAATTGCTTCTTCTGTATTTGAGATAGATTGCTCATATTTATCTAATTCTAATTTTATTACTTCTGCAATTTTTTCCGCTAACAAAACAGGAACTGCATTTCCAATTTGTTTATACATACTTCCCAAACTTCCATAAAAAACAAAATCATCTGGAAATGTTTGAATTATTGCACATTCTCTAACGGACATTCTTCTTTCTCTGTTTGGATGAATTTCTGGACCTGTTGCAGTTATTGTATCACTAGGTAATTCCCAATTACTAATTCTTAAAGACTGTTCAAATTTTATATCTTTAAGTTCTAACTCTGTAGCTGCTAAATCATACTTATCATCAAAATTAAAAAGTTTTTTTAATTCTCGCCAATCGCTTGGATTTGGTATACTACCTGAGTTATTATCTTTTCGAAACCAATGTCCTGCAGTATATGCATATCCAAAATGCTCATCAACTTTTTTTGTTGACCAACCGCTTTTATCTCTCCAATATCTTAGATAACCACAAATTTCATCTTGATTAACATTATGTTTCCTTCCCCAAAATTTGTCCGCAACATTCATTCTGGCAACATGATTATGAATTAACTTTCCATTTAGCTCAAAAGAAATATCCCTTGTTCTGATATCTGCTAAATGTCCTACAACTTCCTTAACAGAAATATATGGTTTTAAGTTTCTATCAAATAAATTATTTTCTAACCCATGTGTTATCTTAGGAAAAGGATTTTTTAAACCCAATCTATTTCCGATAATGACAACTCTTTCTCTATTTTGAGGCACTCCATAATCAGATGCTTTAAGCAATTTATACTCAACTTTATAACCTATAGATCTAAAGTCCTCAATAATCATCTCTATTACCTTTCCCTGTTGCATTGATAATAACCCTTTCACATTTTCACCTACAAAGAATTTTGGTTGCTTGTCTTTAATCAAACGTAAAAGTTCTTTATACAAAAAATTTCTCTTATCATCCATATTTCTTTTTGTATTAGCAACTGAAAATCCCTGGCATGGAAAGCCCCCTAAAAGAACATCAAAGTCATCTGGAATTTTTTCACTTGGAATTTTTGTAATATCTCCAAGTACAATATGTGTATCTATATTATTCTTATATGTCTCAACTGCATCACTAAAAAAATCGTTTGCCCAAACAACTTCAAACCCTGCATTTATAAAACCAAGGTCAAGCCCTCCACAGCCCGAAAATAGACTAGTTACTTTGTATTTCTCATTCATATATTAATTAACCTTACCCTTTCTCTCCCCAACTATCAACAATCCTAGCTTCGACTTTTATTGGCACATCTTTTAATATCATTGCGCCAGCATTTATCATTTCTTGTTCTGCAATTTGTAAAGATTTTTCTGCATCTTTTTCTAAACACTCAATCATTATTTCATCATGTATTGTATTTATTATTTGCGCATCTAGATTTTCTTGTTTTAATTTTTTTGAGATTGCAACTAATGCAAGCTTTATCATATCAGCACCTGTTCCTTGTATTGGGTGGTTCATTGCTGCTCGCTTTATTCCTGCCATCATCCTATCAAAATCTGCAGTTTTTTCTTTAGGCACGCCGTAAAATCTTTTTCTACCATACAAAGTTGTTGTATAACCTTTTGCTATTGCCTCGTTACCTGACCTATCTAAAAATTCTCTAACAAATTTATACGTTACGTTATACTTATCTAATAAATCTTTCCCACTATTAAAATCTATATCTAAGCTTGCAGCAAGTGCCCTTGGCCCCATACCATATATTATTCCAAAATTTAATGTTTTAGCACTATCTCTTTGTTCTGGTGTTACTTTTTCAAGGTCAACATTAAAAAGTTTACTTGCAGTTAGTTTGTGTAAATCTATACCTTGCTGAAACGATTTTAAAAATTCTGGGTCTTGACTGTAATAGGCTAAAATTCTAAGTTCTTGTTGAGAATAGTCAGCCACTATATATTTATTACCTTTTTCTGGTACAAAAAATTCTCGTATCTTTTTACCAACTCCACCTTTAGGAATTTGTTGAAAGTTAGGATTAACACAGGAAAACCTACCTGTATCACTACCTAGTTGTTTGTATTCTGGGTGGATTCGATTTGTAACAGGACTAATCTTATCTAACAAATTTTGACCAAATGCCTTAAGTAATTTTTCATGCTCTCTGTAACTTAATAATAACTTTGCGATTGGATGATCAATTTTTTCTATCTCGTACTCTCTTGTTGATTTTATCTTAATATTTAATTTATCATTAAATAAATCTAAAACCTGCTTTGGACTATTTAGGTTAATATAGTCAGTGGTAGTTTCAAACATATTAAGTGCCTCAGAGTTGTAAAACTGAGCAACCTGAGATTGAATTTTTTGATTAATTAAATCCCTTTCTTTCTGTAACTCTGCTATTAAATCTTGCCAACTTTCTTTTTTAACAAAAGTTCCACGCATTTGCATATCAACAACAACAAATGCAACTTGATGTTCGAGCTCTAATACATTTTCAATCTCTTGTTCTTTTACCTTTTCAAACTGCTTTTTGTAAATTTCTGGTAGTACAAGTGCGTCAGTTGCTGCATAATCTAGTTGGTCAGGATTAATTTCTTTTGTTTTAAATATACTTTCAAAATCTAAGTCTTCCCAATTTTTAACAATATCTTTTTCCAAATATTTTTTTGTAATTGCCTGCAAATTTGATTCTTCTAAACTACCTGCTGTGATCAATTTTTCTGCTAAAAAAGTATCATAAATATTTTCAAACTCAAAATTAAATACTTGTTTTAAAATCTGAATATCAAATACAGAGTTTTGAAATACCTTTAAACCTTTCACGTCGTTAAATATTGCGTCTAATGATGAGATATTTGAAACCTTGGTACAGTTTATAACC
This sequence comes from bacterium, assembly GCA_027624675.1. Classification (GTDB taxonomy): domain Bacteria; phylum Patescibacteriota; class WWE3; order 2-01-FULL-39-13; family JAQBTZ01; genus JAQBTZ01. Next base: position 13,260 of record JAQBTZ010000003.1, on the reverse strand, counting down.
CAGGCTATTGTTCCATTTGAAATTTGTATTGTTAGTAAGTGATTTGTATAAAAATTTGGTTGAAAAACTTCGGTGTCAATACCAAGTATGCTCTCAGTTTTAAAAAGTTGTAGCTCAGATTTTAATTGTTCGTCTGTTTCAATTAAGCGAATTTCCATTTAAACCTTTAATAATATTTATAACTACCCCAGCATCTGCCTTGCCTTTTGTTTTTTTCATTACCTGTCCTACCAAAAACTGTATGGAGTTTTCGTTTCCGTTTTTAAAATCCTCATATGCTTTTTGGTTTTCTGTAATTACTGTTTTTATAATTTCTTTTAGTTCGTCTATATTTGTAATTACAGATGACTTTTCATTTTTTAACAAATCAAAAAATTCTTGCGCACTTAGTTTTTGTGATTCTTTAGAGTTTACTAATTTTTTTGCAATATCTTTTGCGTTAACTATTTCTGATAATTTTATAAGTTCGTAAAAGTGTTTTAATAAACCTAGGTCGTTTATAAATACATTTATCTCATGTTCTGATAATCCAAGTTCATTTTTTAACCTCTCTCTTTTTATTATTGGCAAGTCATCAACACATTTTGCTAAGCTATCTACATAACTTTGTTTAAGTAGTATTGGAGGAATATCTGGCTCGGGGAAATATCTATAATCATCTGCTGTTTCTTTTGTCCTTTGTAAAAAGGTTTCGTTTTTATTTTCGTTCCAACCTCTTGTTTCTTGTGCTGGTGTTTTTCCACTTTCTAAAATCTCAGACTGTCTTTTAAACTCAAACTCGATTGCCTTTAACATAAACTTAAAGCTATTTATGTTTTTAAGCTCTACTTTATAGTTTGGTAAATTTACCTCGCCGATTTTTCTTACCGAGACATTTGCCTCTAACCTTAACTGTCCTTTTTCCATATCTGCATCTGAGATGTTTAAATGTCTTAAGATAAGTCTTAGTTCTCTTGTAAAAATATCTAAATCTTGTAATGATTTAAAATCTGGCTCGGTTACAAGCTCTATTAATGGCATTCCTGATCTGTTGTAGTCTACCAAGGTTTTATTTTCTACATGACTTAACTTTCCTGTATCCTCTTCCATGTGTATTCTTGTTATTCTAATCTCTTTACCACCTTCTAAGACCACTTTACCTCCCACACAGAAAGGTTTATCGTACTGACTAATCTGATACCCTTTTGGTAAATCTGGATAATAGTAATGTTTTCTATCAAACTTTGAGTTTAAATTTATATTACAACCAAACGCAAACCCCAATTTAATTAACTGCTCTATCGCCATTTTATTTGGAACAGGTAAAGCACCAGGTAGTCCTAAACAGGTTGGACAGGTATGAGAGTTTGGTTTTGCTGCAAATATATCTGCACTACAGCTACAGAACATCTTACTTTTTGTGTTTGGTTGTATATGGACTTCTAGTCCAATTACTAATTCGTAGTTCATAATAATCCTAAATCTTTAAAAACTGCTCTAAACTGATTAATTGCATCTGTCACAACATAGTAAGGCGGATCATAACTTGCATCATGCACCATCGAGTTTCTAACCTTATGTGCTTTCCACGCCATATCGTATATCGAGTAGTCAGAAAATAAATCTTTTGATAGCTTTAACCCTTCACCCATTGTTACAGTATCTGTTGCCTCTTTTATAATCTGCTCTAATACTTTGTCTGCAATAATTACAGCCTGTTTTGCACTGCTTGGATTTTTAGTCTTAATTAAGATCTCAATCTCTGACCATTTTTCTTTTACAAAACTTGAGCTTGTTTTTATTCGTACCTTACCCCTAGTTTCAGGAAATATTAATTTTTTTAATAAGTTTGCAAACATTGTTCGATTTTTTCTGAAATTTGTAATAACTGTAAATCTTTTTTATGACCGGCAATAAATTGAATTCCAACTGGCAATTTATCATTTGTATTTGCAGGAATGCTAATTGCAGGTAAGCCGGCAAGTTTTGTTACTGTTGTATAAATATCACCAAGATACAGCTCAATTGGTGTTTGAACTGCTCCAATTTTAAATGCAGTTGTTGGTGTTGTTGGTGTCATTATTAAATCAACGCTCTCAAATATTTTCGTATAGTAATCTTTTACCTGTTGTCTTAATATATTTGCTTTTTTGTAATACTTATCGCTATATCCTGCAGATAGTGCATACGTTCCAATTATTGTTCTTCGTTTTGGCTCTGACCCTAAATATTTAGTTCTTGTTTTTGTATATAGCTCAATCAAATCTTCAGCATTCTCTCTTTTACCATACTTTACTCCATCAAACCTTGCTAAATTTGATGAAACCTCTGAAGGAACTAATATATAATAGACTGCTAATGCTTGCTGTAAATTAGTATTTGCAACCTGTACAAATTCTATTCCATTTTTTTTTAAACTTGTAACTGTATTTTCAAATGCAATTTTTACTTCTTTCGAAACTCCCTCTAAGATATTTTCAGGAATGCCAATTTTAATAATATTAGATTCTGAAACCTTTTCACTTGGCAAATCAAACGAAGTTGCATCTTTTTCATCTTTTCCTCTTATTGTGTCAAATACTGCTTTTGTGTCTTTAATATTATTGGCAAATACTCCTACCTGATCAAATGATGATGCCATTGCAATAACCCCATATCTACTAACTGCACCATACGAAGGGCAAAACCCAACAATTCCACAAAAACTTGCAGGTTGCCTTATCGAACCACCTGTATCAGTACCTAGTGAAACAGGAACAAAACCCGCAGAAACTGCAGCAGCTGATCCTCCACTACTACCACCTGGTACTAAACTTAAATCTTTAGGATTTTTGGTAGTAAAATATGCAGAATTTTCGGTAGAGCTGCCCATTGCAAACTCGTCCATATTTGTTTTACCAATTACAAAATATCCATTTCTTTCTAACTTATCTATAACTGTTGCATTGTAAGGGGGGATATAGTTTTCTAAGATTTTAGAACCTGCTGTAGTTACTATCCCTTTTGTCGAGATCATATCTTTTATTGCAATTGGGACACCTATTTCTTTTGATAAATCTTTCTTTAGGTATAAAAATGAGTTGATCTTTTTATCCTGTTCTTTCACCTGCGCAAGATACTCGTTTATATCCTCTTTATTATATTTTTTTTCAAAGTCATTTATTGTCATTAAAATATTCCTTCTATCTCAATATAATCATTTGATACCTTAGGCGCATTTTTTAACACATCTTTACTAGATAAACTACTCTCAACAACATCCTCTTTAAAAACGTTCTGATTTTCTGAGATGTTTACATCTTTATCTAAATTTCCGTGGGCGTTATTTACTATCTCAACATAATCTAAGATTGATTCTAGCTCTTTTAAAAACTTTTCTTGATTTTCTGCAATATCAACTCTTGCTAATTTAGCTGTGTTAATTAAAACTTCGTTATTCATAATTACATATTACTAAGTCTTGTTATTCTATCTTCAATTGGAGGGTGAGTTGAAAACAACAAATTTATACTTTTACCAAAACCCGCTGAATTAACCTTAAATGGATTTGTAATATACAAGTGAGCTGTTGCTCTATTTGCTACCTCTAATTTTTCGCTGTCTTGATTTAGTTTACTTAGTGCAGATATTAGTCCATTAGGATTTCTTGTAAACTTTACTGCAGTTGCATCTGCCAGGTACTCGCGTTGTCTTGATATTGCAAGTTTAATAACTTGGGCAATTATCGGTGCTACTATTGCAGAAACTACAGCTACTATTAAAAATATACCGTTAGAATTTTTATTATTGTCATCTCCCCCTCCAAAAAATCGTATCCTCCACACCCAGTCAACTACCAATACTATTGTTCCAACTAAAACAGCGACAACAGACATTAATAATATATCTTTATTTCCAATATGGCTTAGCTCGTGTGCCATTACCCCCTCTATCTCAGATCTATCTAACCTTGATAAAAGTCCAGTTGTAGCTACAACAGCAGAATGGTTTTTATCTCGTCCTGTTGCAAAGGCGTTCATCGCGCTGTCATCTATTACATAAAGCTTTGGCATAGGGATACCTGTTCCAATCGAGATATTTTCTACAACAGTGTAAAAGTCGAAATGTTCCTCTTTTGTTGCTGGCTTTGCCTTAGATAGGCTTAAAACAATTTTATCGCTATAATAATAGCTAACAAAACTAGAACCTAGTGAAAAGATAAATGCAAAAAACACTAACGAGGTACTATCTCCAATTAATCCTCCTATTACATAGGCGAAAAAGATCATAAAAACAATAAACCCTATAATAAGTAGAATAGTTTTCTCAACGTTCTTCTGACTGCTCTCGTAAAAATTTACTATCTCTGCCATATTAGATATTTATCTGTGGTGTTACTGTATCACTTTCACTTACCTCAATATGTTGACCACTTTCTGGTGTTTTAAGCCCCACCTCTGGTTTAAACCCAAACATATTTGCGATAATGTTAGATGGAAACACTACTAACTTTTGATTATAATCTGCCGTTAAATCGATTAATAACCGTCTAGCATAGCTTACTTTGTCAGATGTGTCAGTTAGATTTCTCATTAAGTCCTTCACTACATCAGATGCCTTAAGCTCTGGGTTACTTTCTAGTACCACCCTAATTGCTGGCATTGCTTGCATCATCTGTTCGTTTGCCTGTAACATTTTTTCAACATCACCAGAGTCAACAGCAGATGAGATTGATTTTCTTGCATCTGTTAATTTTGTAAAAACAGTCTGCTCGTGTTCCATATAACCTTTAGTTGCATTTGCAAGATTAGGGATTAACTCTGCTTGTCTTTTTAACTGGTTACCTATCTCTTGAATAGAGGCCTTTATCCTAACCTTTGTACTGTTTAGAAAGTTGTATACTGCAATTACATGGATAAATAATCCAAAAATCGCCCCAACAATAGCTGCTGTTATAATAGTTGATATACTCATAATTTAATTTCAAAATTTACTACATAAATACAGTATACATTGTACAATACGAAAAATCTTGATTAAATAGTTTGTTCCAGTTAAAATATGCAAATAATAATATATGGAGCCGTAGCTCAGTTGGTTAGAGCGCTTCCCTGTCACGGAAGAGGTCACGGGTTCGAGTCCCGTCGGTTCCGCCATATTTGTCCGCAAGTACAACGAGCGGAAACAAATATGAGCGTGCCCCTTGAGGGTGCGCCAACTCGTCAAACGAGTTAAAATAAGACGAGTTGTTGTTCGTTAGACGAACCCAAGAATTTATTTTTTGTATTTAACAATAGTTGTGATAATTTCCTCTACCCCATAAGAAAAACTACTTACAAAAATTTACTCTATTAAACGCTTGATTTTTATATAACATTAAATATAGAATAAGTTTTAGAATAACCTATATTCTTTTTTTAAGTATTAATATTCTGTCCAGAGGAGTAATTATGCCAGATGAAATAAACAACAATGATTTCAAAGATGATGAGGAAATTATAAATCCAACTCGAAGTGCACTTGCAGCAGTTGCAGCAGGGGTACTAGTAATAATTGCAGGATTTCTTGTTTGGAACTACCTACAAAACTTAGGTGGAAACAAAAATAACTCACAAGATATTCAGGCTATTTTAGATGAAGTAAATCAAGATAAAGACAATAATAATGATGACAACGATTCTGTAGATTCTGATAACTCTGATGAAACAAATGATTCTAAAACTGAAGATACTACAGTAGTTGCTACTGAAGATAAAATAAAAGATTCTGCACCAAAAACTGAAACAGTAAAAGCTGTAACTCCAACTATTTCCACAACTTATGGAGTAAATGATTATAATAGCGGAGATATAAAGTCAGGTAAATACGTAGTTAAAGCAGGTGACACACTTTGGGAAATTGCAGAAGCAGTATACGGAACTGGTTTTAACTGGCAACAGATTGCAGATGCAAACCCTAGCCTAGTATATACACTTGCAAATGGAAATGTTGGAATAGACACAGGAGCAACACTAACAATACCTGCACTAAAATAACAGAAATTATTTACACTGCGGAATTTGAACAATAAAACAATTAAGCCTTCAAACGTGGGGGCTTTTTGTTTGAAAAAGATTTAGTATAATAGAAATTAATGTCAAACGAACTTACCAAAATAGCAGTTTTTAAGGGAAAAGAGATTAGAAAAACCATTTATAATAATGAGTGGTGGTTTAGTGTGGTTGATATTTGTGGTGCATTAACTGAAAGCGTTGATAGTGGAGCATATTGGAGAAAACTTAAACAAAGACTTATAGAAGAAAATAGCCAGGTCGTGACATTTTGTCACGGACTGAAACTTGAGGCAACTGATGGAAAAAAATATGCTACAGATTGTGCTAACACAGAAGGAATATTTAGAATTATACAATCAATCCCATCACCTAAAGCCGAGCCATTCAAGCTTTGGCTTGCAAAAGTTGGTTACGAAAGAGTACAAGAAATAGAAGACCCAGAACTAGCAACAAAAAGAACAAGAGCCATATATAAAGCCAAAGGATATTCTGATGATTGGATAGAGAAAAGAATGAGAGGCATTCAGGTTAGAGAACAGTTAACAAACGAGTGGAAAAACAGAAAAGTTGGCACAGAAAAAGAATATGCAATCTTAACTGCAGAAATTTCAAAGGCAACATTTGGGATGACCCCATCCGAATATAAAAAATTCAAAAGTCTCAAAAAAGAAAATCTTAGAGATCATATGAATGATTTAGAGTTAATTTTTTCAATGCTAGGAGAAGCATCGACAACTGAGATAACAAAAAGGAAAAATACAGTAGGATTTAAACAAAATAAAAAAGCAGCAAAAGATGGTGGTACAATTGCAGGAAATGCTAGAAAAGAACTCGAGATAAAGAGCGGGGGAAAAGTTTCTAAAAAACAAAATTATATTGAACAACCACAAAGTAGGGAAATTATAGACAACAAATAGTGTAAGAAATGAATACTTGCAGCTGTGGTGGAGTGGTAACACGTCTCCTTCCCAAGGAGAAGACCACGGGTTCAAATCCCGTCAGCTGCTCCAAAAAATTTGGATAACTGCTTTACTATACTATGATAAAACTATGATAAAAACCATTATTTTCGATTATGCTGGGGTACTAACTCCTACAAAAGATAAATTATATTTTGCTAACTCAACCCATGAGAAATTTAACATGACAATTCCTGAATTAATGGATATCCTATACAAAAACTGGCATAAAGCCTCAATTAATAAAATAACTGCAAAGCAATATTGGCAAGATCTGGGAAATAAATTAAAAACTGATCCTGCTAAACTAAAAAAATCAATAATAGATACTTTCCCACTTGATTATAAATTAATTAAACTGATTGAAAAATTAAAAGCCAATTATAAAATAGTTATGCTTTCAAACCAGATAGAAGACTGGTTAGAAGAAGTTATAGATAATAATAACCTAAGAGATAAATTTGATTATTTTTTCAATTCATACCAAATTGGGATAAAAAAACCAGATGAAAAAATTTTCTTAATTGCATTAGAAAAAACCAACAGCAATGCGAATGAAACACTTTTTATAGATGACTCCCTAGTAAACATTACAAAAGCTAAAGAGTTAGGAATTAATACCATACAGTTTGAAACCTATGAACAATTTATAATTGAGTTAAAAAGGTTTATACCAATTGAGACTAGATAATATTAAACTTCTTAAACTTTTCTTCTAACAATTTTGCATGCTTTTCACCAAACTGGGATATCTCATTTCTTACCTCTTCATCTGTTTGCCTATGCCAAACCCTAGCCGTATCTTTTTTATAAAACATATCTGCAAAACTTATTATCTCTTCTTCAATAGTTAGTGGCACATAATCCTTTAACTCTAATGGTAAATTTTTCTCTATTATTTCCTCTTTAAAAATTCCTAACCCTGTATGTCTTTCTGCTACAAGTGCGTGCTTTTCTAAACCCTCTAATCTTAAAATTTTTGCCCCTTCTGAGATATGACAGATATATGGCAACGTTCCACCTAGCTCTTGTTTATAATCAACAACCTTACATATACCAATATCATGTAACATACTAGCCTCTATTATAAATTGGATCTGATCTTTTGACAGGCCAAAACGTTTTGCTATCTTAATTGCGTAAGCTGCTACCAAGGTTACATGGATTATATAGTTATGATAACTTTGGGTATTAATTGGTATATATTTATGAATTATCTGAAAGAAATCAACTGGTTTCATTATATTATTTTAACATATTTGTTATGTAACTACATTAAATTATCAATTTCTGTTATAATTATATATTATGAGTAACTGGAAGTCGTATAAGTACTCCCCTAAAAAACCTAGTGGTTCGATAACTAATTCTGCTGTACCTATACTATTATTAATAGTTTTTATCGGATTTATCTTTCTTGCATATATTGGTATAACTACATTTGTTAAAAACTTAGATAAAATTGGGATTAAACAAGAAGAAACTGCAGGAAAAACAAGAATTGAGAATATTCAACCCCCACTACTAAGTAACATCCCAAGGTATTCAAAAGAAAAGGTGATAATGATAGAAGGATATTCGGTTGAGAAGGCAAAAATCACCCTTTATAAAAATAATAAAATGATTAAAGAGCTAGAAACCCGTGACGATGGAGACTTTAAATTTGAAAATATAGTCTTAGATTCTGGTGATAACGAGTTTTATGCAACTTCTACGGTTAATGAAAAAACCAGCATTGCTTCTTCTAAACTATTAATTTCAGTAGATACTACCTCACCTGTCTTAACTATTAGTTCACCTGAAAAGGGCTCTGAGGTTGAAGTAAATGAGTCTGACGAGCTTATCACAGTTACTGGAACAACTGACAATAATATCGAACTAAACATTAATGGTAGGTTAGCAAGTATTGATGAAGATGGAGCTTTTTCTGTATCGATAAATGTGAAAGAAGGGAAAAACTCAATTAATGCAGAGGCAACAGATCAAGCTGGAAACAAAACTAAGGTGGAATTTGACTTTACCGTTAACATTTCAAAAAGCTCTAACTAACTATCTTTTCTTCTATACTCTTAACTAACTTTAAAATTTCCTTTGTTAACCCAAGCGCATAAGAAAACAACATAAGCAATATAATTGGTATCAAAAACTTAACTAAATCATTTTCGAAATCAACTAGTACTATAGGCAAAAAAGACAAGGAACAAACCAGCACCACTTTATTAAAATAAAATAAATTTGATTTTGAGATAACCGTAATTCCTACTTCCTTAACCATTAAGATCAACACCAACAGTTCTGACAATATTGTGGCGAAAGCTGCTCCAACTATTCCAATAACTGGCAATAGAATTATATTTAAGATTACGTTTAATACTAACGATGCTAGATATATATAGAAAAAAAGTTTTTCCTTACCCTCTACTATTAATTGCAACCTTAATAATGCTGAGATAAAAAATACAATTAAGCTAAACGATAGAACCTGAAATGGTAAAATCGAAAACGAGAAATCCTTTCCTGAGATTAAATCTATAATTACTGGTGCAAAATATATACAAAAAAAGGATAAAACAACACTTATAAAGACAAAGATCTTTAACGAGTTATCAAAAATTTTCAGGTTATGTTTTTTATTGGCTAGCAATATAAATACAGAGTTAATAAAAAAGGTAGGTAGCGCTAACAGAAATTCAAACACCTTATACGAAAGTGCATAGAAACCAGCCTGCCTAAAATCAAGTAAGTGAGGAATAATAAGCTTATCAATCTGGGATAGTAACGTATTAATAATTAATGCAACCCCGATTGGTAAAGAAATCAAAACCAACTTTTTTGAAAACTGATAATCTATCTTTAAAAATCTAAACTGCAGATACTCTTTTACAAAAAATAATGAAAAAATGCTTGATACTCCCCAGCCTAACACCGATGTCAACACTACTGCCCATACACTAGTTACATTACCCAAAATTAAATACAACACTGATAACGATATTATTGAGTAGGCCGATTTAACAATTAGATCCAACCTATACTTAAATTTTGATGCAAAAATAATTGATGAGGTTGAACTTATCGAATAACTTACTATCATTGGTAACCCAACTAATACCGAAAGAAACAACGCTTTTTCAAATTGGAATAGAAAGGCAACTAAAACTGCAAACATGCACATTAAAAATGCAAATAAAACCCTTGTAACTAATACCTTGGAAAAATACTCCTTTGAAATTTCTTTCTGATTTGAAATTTCTTTAATAACAATTGTATTTATACCCCAATCAGAAAAAGTAAAAAATATTGTTAAAAAGGTAATAACATATACATACTGACCATAAAATTCGACACCTAATGCTTTTGTAATTAAACTTATCCCAATTGCTGTTGCAAAAATTGTAATTGCTTTTCCTAGTACCTGGTAAATAATGTTTTTAAAAAGAATCATACTGATATTAAACGTAAAATCTTAACTTTAGTCATTTTAATGATATAATTATATTATATGGTTATTAGCATCGCTTTGACAATCATTGGTTTATTATTAATTATCTTAGAGTTAATTGTTGGGATCGAAACTGGTTTTGACCTACTACTTTTAGGTGTTGCCCTATTAATTGGGGGCTTAACTGGGTATTACTCAACAGATATGATTGGTATTGTTATTAGTACTCTTTTATTATTTGGATATTTATTAGTTGGTAGAAAGTTTTTAAAAAATAAGATTAAGGTGTTTTCCCATAGCTCAAATACAGATTCATTAATTGGCACTATCACTAATGTTAAATCTTGGAATGCTGAAAAAGCTGTAGGAATAGTTAGTATTGATGGCGAGGAATGGAGAGCAAAGACAGCAGATGATAAAACATTAAATGTGAATTCTAAAGTAAAAATTTTAAATATTTCTGGGGTTACACTAATTGTAGCTGAAGAAATAGAAACCTAAGTATGGGATTTGTACCAGTCATATTAATAATAATTTTCTTTTTAGCCCTAACTGCGCTTGTAAGATCAGTTAGAATTGTTAACCAGTACGAAAAAGGTTTAGTAATGAGGTTTGGGAAATATCAAAGAACAGTAGGTAGCGGAATTAATATATTAGTTCCATTTGTAGAATCTATACTTGCAGTTGATATGCGAGAAAGAGTGTTAAACGTTGATCCACAAGACGTTATTACAAAAGATAACGTTGCAGTTATCGTTGATGCTGTAGTTTACTACAAAGTAATTGACCCAGTTAAGGCAGAATTTGAGATTCAAAACTTTGCTTATGCTGCTACAACACTTGCTCAAACTAATATGAGAAATATAGTTGGAGAGCTTGCGCTTGATGAAACATTAATCTCACGAGATATTATTAACAACAATCTTCGAAGCGTATTAGACGAAGCAACAAACCCATGGGGAGTAAAAATTACTAGAGTTGAAGTACAAAAGATTCAACCTCCTAAAGATATCGAAGATGCAATGAGTAAGCAAATGAAAGCAGAACGAGAAAAAAGAGCAGAAATATTAACTGCTGAAGGTTATAAAACTTCTCAGATATTAAGAGCAGAAGGAGATAAAGAGTCCGCGATTTTAAAATCAGAAGGACAAGCACAAGCGGTTGAAAGAGTTGCCGAAGCTGCTGAAAAGTTTCTAACTCCAAGAGCACTTGAACTTAGAAAAATTGAGATGTTAGAGAAAACATTACAGAACAACACCAAATATATAATTCCTAGCGGTTCTAACCTAATTAATATATTAGATTTAGAGGGTACGGGGATTATTAATAAATAGATAATAAAAATTGACCTAAATTTTAAAACTCCAGCGAAAGTTGGAGTTTTTTTATTTCATCAAACTTATCAGTTACTAACCTTTCAGTAATATTGAAAAGTTTAATTCTAGATTTTTCAAAAATCTGTTCCTCAAGTTTAAATATAAATCCAGATAACTCATCAAATTTATCTAGCTTAGGGTTATAGGTACGCATCTTATTTTTAAAAAACCTTTCTCTGCCATCTTTTAATCTGTTTTCTAAACTATCAACACCAAGTGGTGCCACCCTAAAATCTGCATACGCTGCAATTTTGTAATTAAAATTTGTCGAATTATAATTTTTCTCAGAATTTGAAAATCCAACTAACTCAATCATCTGTTGAACAGCTTTTGAAACTCTAATCTCTTTTGCAATTTCATAAGTAGCCATATGTTCGTCAGATCCATACTTATTAATAAATTCATCATGTACCCTTTTCCAATAATCGTAGCCCTCTGGTTCTAAAAATTGAGGAAATAAGCTTAAATCAAACTTAATAATGTTACCCATATCATGTAACAAACATGCAGAAACAATATCATCTTGATTAATAAGTTCTGGCTGCTTAAAATTTTCACAGATTACACTAGCAACACCTGCAACACGAAACATATGCAACTGTAGACTAGGCATTATTTTGTATTTGTTATAAATCTCTTGTATATACATTAGGTTTTTTGCATTACTCCTACAATATGTGATTTAAACCAATTAAATTTTGATAAGCTGGAGGTTATCTTAAAAGTAAGGTTATTAAATGCTGTATACGAAGGATCAAAATTTTCAAATAAATTAATATTTTTAAACCTTACTCTACTTAACTTATTAAGATCCTTAATAGTATTTGCTTTATAATAAGTCTTAAACACATCTTCTTCTTTTCTTCCAAACAGATAAAAGTTAATGAAATGATTAATCTTTTTTAAATTTAACAAACCAAAAAACCTGAGCGGTATAAAGTTTTTATTTGGTGTTACAAATATAAAATAGCCCTCTGGCTTTAGCACTCGATAAACCTCATTAAAAACTTTGTCAGGGTTTTCTAAATGTTCCAAAACCCACAAACTTGTAACAACATCAAAGCTGTTATCTAAAAGTGGTAAACTCTCTAAATTGCAATGGACTACCTTATCAACTGAGATGTTTTTCTGAGTAAATTCGGGTAATAAATCAACGCCAACGCTTTTTTCTACCAAATCAATATTTTCATCAATAATATAATTACCATTACCACAACCTATATCTAATATCCAATTATTTTTAGAAGCAATAATTGTTCTAAATTTATTGCTTAAAAACACCATTGACTCGTCCCAACTTGGATTTAACTTTTTATATAATGTTTTATATTTTATCTGTCTTAACTCTTGTAAAGTTAATTTAGAATAAATATTTATATAACCCTTTTCTAATATTTTTAATTTATTTTTCATAATAACTTACTGTTTATTTATATAGTATACTAAATATGACTATACGCACATATAGAAAA
>JAQBTZ010000120.1 GCA_027624675.1 bacterium | reverse complement strand
AAGTAGGTAATAACAGTTATTATCATTATTACTCACAAAATTTTCTATTCTGTGGAGTTCCATTCTACTTGCTGTAAAAAACTGATTATTAAGGCCTACATTTTTATCAGGCTTTGTTTTTATAATTTGCATTATTGCAAGATCTTTAGTATCAAAGGATTTTCTTAGGTACATATATACAGTACTAAAATCTTCATTAGAATGCCCAAAATAAATAAATACAGGAGTTTTTAGTTGTTGTGGAACAACAAAGATATTTCCGTCTGATGCCTGGATCTTGAACGAAGGAAAGGCAGTAATGGCTACGATTTTTTCAGTTTTTATAAAAGGTAAGTTCATAGTTTTCCCTGCATGCTAAGGTATGCAAGTAAATACACTACTATTGATTCTGCACCTGTATTTTTATTAATGCTTTTGTATGTTAATCCATCATATACTTTTCCTGTCTTTTCTTCGTATAAATTCATTTGGTGTACGTTGTTTCCTGTAAACCATTTAAACCAACTTTCTGCTAACTTTTTATATTTTTTATCTTTTGACATTCTAAATAATGAATTATTCATTAATACCATAAATGCAACATCAATACATTGTTGATCAAAAAGTGCGCGATTTTCTCCTTTTGTATACCAACCAAAAGACCCAATCGGAGCAGGGTAATCTCCAATCCTGCTGTTTTTTTCTAAAAATTGGCTACTATCAATAATAATTTCTTCGATCTCCGGGTTTTTGAGTACCTCATTGGCTTGAATTAAACTATATGGTATAACGCCATTGGCGTAAGTTAATTTATCTTCAAACCATCTCCAGTTAACAGTTGCATTATTATTCCAATATTTATTTACAACTATTTTACATGCTTTTTCAAGTCTCCCTTTATCTTTTAATATGCTAAGTCCTAAAATTGTATATGCTAGTATTCGCAAAGAGTCATTTTCTAATAAATGATCAAGTGACTTTTCTAGCATTGCATCTGCAAGTTCGTCTAAGCCACTACCATTTTTTTGTTTTTTTACTAAAGCTAAAGCCCAAAAGGATAACGCAAAGGCATCAGATATTCCTACATTTAATTTTGTTGAGTTAAAATTGGTAAATTTTCTATCATAATCCATAAACGTACTAAAAAGGCCATCTTCGGTTTGTGAATGATATAAAAAAGAAAGATATACATTTGCAAGCTTGTCTTCACCTAAAAGGGTAGTGGCAATAAGAGCTCTTGCTTGATCATCAAGTGCGTAACCATTTTTGCGATCTGGTATATTAAACTTAGTATGTTGGATAATTCCAACATCATCAGTTAGTGATTTTAAGTGTGATAGGTTGATTTGAGTTTTCATACTCTTCTTGTTTGACCAGGGTAAACAGATCAAGATATTTGGATGCTACATTAACCCATGTCATCGTTCTTGCATAACGATAAGCTTCAAGTCCAAGTTGCTCTCTAAACTCGGGTTTTTTTATTAAATTATTTATCTCAATTGCAAATTGTTTCGAATCTCCAAAGTCTACAATTATTCCTTTATCATTATCTAGTACCTCGGTTGCATATATATAAGGTGTAGAGACACTAGCTTTTCCACATCCAATTGCATATGCTAAACATCCTGAAACAATTTGTTCTGGGTTTTTATATGGAGTTACATAAATATCAAAACTTCTAATAAAGTTAATAACTGTATCAAGACTCATATACTCGTTATACATATATATATGGTCTTGTACTCCAAGTTTAGTAGCTAAGTTTATTAATTCTTCTCTATAAACTTCTCCTCGTGTTTTTTTGACTTCTGGATGAGTTGCACCTGCAATTACAAATATTGTGTTTGGATTTTTCTTAAGTATTTGTGGCATTGCTTTTATTACATGTTCGTAACCTTTCCCGGTACTTAAAAGTCCATGCACTCCTATTACGTTTTTTCCTTCGTATCCAAACATTTTTTTATAAGTGTCAGTTATAGAAAGGGGAATGTCAGGAATACCATGTGGAATATGAACAATTTTATTTCTTTCTATCCCATAAATTTTATTTAATCTATCAACTCCAGTTTTACTTAGGCTTATAACAGCTTTTGATTTTTTCCCTAGTGCAACTAATATTTCTTTTTGAATTTCGCTTGGGTTAACAAGTGTAGTATGAATAGTAGTAACGATTGGTTTCTTTATAGCGTCAATAAATTCAAGAATCTTAATACCTGTATCATTAACACCAAAGATTCCATACTCATGTTGAATGTTAACAATATCTATACTGCTCTGGTTTATATACTGTGCTGCTTGTAAAAAATCTATAGATTTTGTGTTATCAATTTCGTGTAAAACTTCCCATGGATAGTTGAATCTTTCAGTACCATGATTTAATGCAAAAATCCTTGCAAGGTTATGAGGATTTAACATATTTATAGCCGTTGTTAAATCTTTTGTAAATGTTGCGATCCCACACCCTTTTGGAGTATACGTAGAAACATATGCAACTTTTACTTCTCTTTCTATTTTTTGAAATATATTTGAACTAAATTTAGGACTCATTATAAATTAGGCTTGCAATAAATAAACTGCGATTAATACAATATGCGAAATATTTTACTATAAAAGCTAATTCTTGGCTAGGATAAGCCTTTGTAGTATACCCTGTTCGGGTATTGCAAGCGACTAAATTCGCAGTAGCTCAT
>JAQBTZ010000119.1 GCA_027624675.1 bacterium | reverse complement strand
TTTAATTTTAATTTGTAAAAATTGTAAGAAAAAAATTAAATCAGGTTATAGATGCGAAATGCACAAGATGGCTCTATGTGATAAATGTGAAGTTGAATGGAAAAGAAGTAAATGCCATATAAACAATTTAGAACATATCCACACGAGATTTGGAAATGAAACAGATTTATGATACTTCTAAGCCCTGGAAAAGTTTAGATCCATGGCAGAAAAAACTATTGGAAGCAGAGGGCAATATTGTTGTAAGAAGTGGCCGACAAAGCGGTAAAAGTACAGCAATTGCGATAAAAACTGGTGATTATGCGGTAAATAATAGGAAAAGTCAGATTTTAGTAATTTCGGCAGTAGAAAGACAGGCATATCTACTTTTTGAGAAGATATTAACTTATATCGAAGATAAGTACCCGACAATGATAAAAGGAGGGCGTGAGAGGCCAACTAAGAGCCAAATAAGACTAAAAAACGGAGCAGTTATAAGATGTTTGCCAACAGGTTTAACAGGGAGAGGAATAAGAGGTTTTAATTTATTAATTGCAGATGAAGCAGCATTTATACCCGAAAACGTTTGGAGTGCAGTAACACCAATGATCGCAATAACAGAAGGGCAAATAATATTATTGTCAACACCTTTCGGAAGATCAGGTTATTTTTATAGATGTTTTAAAGATGATTCTTTCGAGAAGTTTCACGTAAGTTCAGAAGATTGCCCGAGGATGCAGTCAGAAATAAGTAAAGAGTTTTTAAAACAAGAAAAAAATAGAATGACTAAACTCCAATATGCACAGGAATATTTAGGAGAGTTTGTAGATGAATTAAGACAGTTGTTCAGTGATGATCTAATTAAGAGATGTATGAATGTGAAAAGAGTAGACAGAATTCCTAAAAACAATACATTCCTTGGTGTAGATATTGCGAGAATGGGAGAAGATGAATCCACATTTGAAGTATTTGAAAAAGTGAATAAAAGAGAATTAAGGCAACTGGATAACATAATTACAAAAAAAACGCTTATAACAGACACGATAAAACAGATTTTAATGATGGAAGATCAATATAATTTCAAAAAGATATACATTGATGATGGAGGGCTAGGAGTGGGAGTGTTCGATCATTTATTACAAGAAGACAAAACAAAAAGAAAAGTTATTGCTATAAATAACGCATCAAGGAGCATAGACAACGAGGAGAAAAGGAAGAAGAAATTATTAAAGGAAGATCTGTATAACAATCTTTTAAGATTAATGGAAAGAGGAGAAATAAAACTTTTAGATGATGATGAAATATTTATGAGTTTAAAATCCATACAATATGAGTATATTGATGGCGGAATGAGAATATTTGGGAATTATACTCACATAGCAGAAGGAATAATAAGAGCGGCGTGGTGTGTAAGAGACAAAAGCTTAAATATTTACATAAGTTAGATAAAATATGGTTTTTAGCGCAAATATTGTAACAGTAGCAGAAATGCAATTTATGGCAGGAGAAAATAGAGATGCGACAGGCGATGTAGATGCAAACCACATATTTTTACAAGATTACGCAGAAGCATATCTTTCAGGATTATTAAAGTTTAATCTATCAACAGGATTCTCAGCACTAACAGCAGGAATAAAAGTAATTATAACGGAATGGGCGGCGAGATTTGCAGGAATGGAATTAATAAGATTTAATATGGCAGGTTATACGTCAAGAGTAGAAGCGGAAGATATGATTAATATTCATACTTACAGAATGAGACAAATAGAAAAATTACTAGAGGACGCATCGATACAAGACTTCATAGGAGTATAAATTGGTTTTAACATTTCCCAAAGATTTTAACAAAGTAATAGAAAGAAGTGAAGGGGGAGTTATTAGAGATCAAAAAATAATTAAAGCGTTTGTTAAAGAAGAAGCAGGAAAACCGACAGAAACATTTGAAGAAGGAGCATTGGTGATAAATATGGCAGAAAATAGATTATATGTTCAGGTTAATGGAGCAGCAAATCAACCAACCCACCATTACAAATTGAATGAAACATCAGGAACAACAGCCAGTGATAGCGGTTCAGGGGGAATAAACGGAACAGCGTCAAACGCAGCAATATGGACAACATCAGGGAAATATTCAGGCGGAATAAATTTAGCAACTCATAGAGTAGATTTGACAAGTTCGACTAATTTTGATTTTAATGATGGAGACGGAGATTGGACAGTAGAACTATGGGTAAAATTTGATTTAGGAAGTCAAATAGCAGATGAAGATTCAATATTCGGAAAAGAAGATTTTGCAGGAGGAGGAGCATTTATAGTTATAGCAGGAACACCAACTTTAAACAATTTAGCGTGGGTGAGTGAAACAACAGCAGGAAGTCAAGTAACACATTTTACAGAAAACACTACAATATGGAATGATGGAGAATTTCACCATATAGCTTTGGTGCATGATGATTCTGCAGATTTAATCACGTGGTACACAGATGGAAATGTTAAAGGTTCATTTGCATGGACTTTTAATGAAACGGATTTAGATGCAGTAGTAGGAAAATTCGGGAACATAAGTGCAACAAGCATAGCAGGAACGATAGACGAGGTAAAGATATGGAGAGAAGCAAGATCACAAACACAGATAGTAAATGATAGTTTAGAAACAGGGGGATTAGTGTGGACATTCACTAGTCTAACTGGAGCATAAAC
>JAQBTZ010000118.1 GCA_027624675.1 bacterium | reverse complement strand
AATTAGATATTTAACATCTGAAGTAGCTATAAAGTACGTTGAGGAAGATTTAGTAAAAATTGATGGTGAAATAAGCGGATTACTTGTTGAAAAGCAAAAAGCCATCACTAAAGAACCGACTAATATGGAGCTTGTTATGAAATACATAGAATATTTTCTGGAACACCTAGACGAATTGTTGCTACAAAAGAATAATCCAGAGGCTAGTGCCTCCTATTTTGGGGTATTATTTCACAAGGCGCCTACATATGAAGATTTAGTTTCTGGAACACCTGATTTTGCCGAGTGTATCAAGCTAAAAGATGCTTATGCTATGTCTGAAAGTAACTTGGCTGGCCGACAGGGATTCGAACCCCAAATACTAGGATCAAAACCTAGCGTGATACCATTTCACCATCGGCCAATATTATCTGCATATTATATCAGAAAATATACATTTAAATTGAATTTATAGGTATCAGTTGCTATTATTATTTTTACAAATGCCTAATGGAAGCTTTTTAGAATTATCAATTATAGTTACTGCTACGATATTAGTCTGTAGTGTTGTACGCTTATTTAAACAGCCATTAATCATTGGATATATCTTAACAGGTATAATTTTAAGTCCTAACTTACTTAACTTAATTAGTAATACACATAACTTAGAAACCTTTGCACAAATTGGAATTACTATTTTGTTATTTACAGTAGGACTGCATTTAGACCCTTCGGTAATAAAAGATGTAGGTAAAGTATCAACAATTACAGGGTTAGGACAGATTTTATTTACTACTATTATTGGATTTTCATTATCTCTTGCTTTTGGATTTGATTATTTAAATTCAATATACATAGCTATTGCCCTTACATTTAGTAGCACAATTATTATTACTAAATTACTTTCAGATAAAGGAGATACTGATAAATTGTATGGAAAAATTGCAATTGGATTTTTAATTATACAAGATATTGTAGCCGCGATTATACTAATGGGTTTGTCTTCTTTTGCATCAGCTGACTTATCTAACGGTATTGGTGTTGAAATGTTATTAATATTAGGTAAAGCATTTATTCTGATTTTATTATTATTTTATATTTCTAAACATATATTACCTAAAATTATCAGATATTTTGCTAATTCACAGGAATTTTTGTTACTTTTTAGTTTAGGTTGGTGTATGTTACTTGCCTCTTTATTTAAAATTACAGGGTTTTCGATGGAAATAGGTGCATTAATAGCTGGAGTTACATTATCAGCATCTGATTTTAGATTTGAAATATCTTCAAAAGTTAAACCATTAAGAGATTTCTTTTTAGTAATTTTCTTTATCCAACTTGGTGCTAATATGTCGTTTAGTAATTTAGAAGGGCTGTTATTACCTGTAATAGTTTTTTCCTTATTTATTATTATTGGAAATCCTATAATAGTGATGTTGTTAATGGGTTGGTTAGGATTTACTAAGAGAAACGGATTTTTAGCAGGTTTAACTGTTGCTCAAATTAGTGAATTTTCTTTAATACTTATTGCACTTGGAATCAGTGTTAAACACGTAGAACCTAGGATTGGTACTTTGATGACTTTAATAGGAGTTATAACTATAGCTACCTCATCATATATGATTATATATGCTAATCGACTTTATACATTTTTATCTAAATATCTAACATTTTTTGAATTTAAAAATAGACATCTACATTTAAATGAAAACACTGCAGAGGATATTGAGCTAATACTATTTGGTTATAACCGAATTGGTTTTGATATATTAAACTCTTTAAATAAGAAAAACGTTAGTTACCTTGTAGTTGATTATGATCCTAAGGTAATTAGCTTGTTAAAGCAGAAAGGTATCAATTGTATTTACGGTGATGCTGATGATATAGATTTTATTAATGAACTTGATTACAGTAAGGTTAAGATGATAATTTCCACAATTCCAATTGTAGAGGTTAACGCACTACTCATAAACACTATAAAAGAGAAAAATAGCGCTATATTATCCCTAGTTGTGTCACATAAAATTGATGATTCGTTACTACTTTACTCTAAAGGAGCATCGTATGTTGTTATGCCACATTTTTTAGGTGGTATGCACACAGCAAACTTAATTGAAGTTAATTTGTTTGATATCAAATCTTTTGATTTATTAAAACAAGATCATATTAACTATTTAGAGTTAAGAAAATTAGCAGGTCACGAGCACCCTTCAAACGAGCGTGGGTATTTTTATAATAGGATTTGAAAGAGACTTATTTTATGATATGTGGTGGGTGGTGAGGGACTTGAACCCCCGACATCTTCGATGTAAGCGAAGCGCTCTACCAACTGAGCTAACCACCCTAGATTAATATATATTATACCACCTAATGGTGGTGAGGGTGAGAATCGAACTCACATGGCCGGTTTTTCAGACCGGTGCCTTGACCAACTTGGCTACCTCACCGTAATCATTATGTTTCTTTGTTAAATTGCTTTATCCACTTAATTCTGTTTCCTCTGCATAAATTCCAACAACCACTCGCAGTAGCTTGTGGGTTGTCATTTAGCTACCTCACCTTGATTCATTTATTAAATTTGTTTACTTAATAAGTGTCTTAAGTATTTTACCTCTGCATAAATTCCAATTACTACTCGGTATACCTCGTAGGTTGTCATTTAGCTACCTCACCGTAATCATTATGTTTCTTTGTTAAATTGCTTTATCCACTTAATTCT
>JAQBTZ010000117.1 GCA_027624675.1 bacterium | reverse complement strand
TAAATTATGGTAGGCATCTGCATAATTTGGTTTTAGTTCGATAGCTTTACTAAACTCTTCTACTGCTCTATTTAAATCCCCTTTTCTACTATAAACATCTCCTAAATTATTATGTGTAGTAGGACTACTTTTAGAAATTTTTCCAGTAGAAAGCCATAAATTATCTTCATTTCTCCAGTCATTATTTCGTAACACAGTTAAAATTGCAAAAATTACAATAACTATCCCAAAAATAACTTTAACAGTACTTTCACCAATTGATTTTTCTACTTTAACAATATAATTAACACTTATAATTATTAAACTAATAAAAGATAAATATGCATATCTTTCCGCAACTATCCAAGCTACTGGTAATGGAGTTAATGTCGGAGCTAAATTAATAAAAAATAATATAAAAAAGAAAAATAGCTTTTTATCCTTAATATATAAGCTATTTCCTAAATACAAAAACCCAAATAACATTAGTACCCTAAAAAACAAAATGGTACCAGACATTGTAATCTCACTCTGATATAAAGTTAAATTAATAGGTAGTATAAATAATTCGATATATTTAGAAACTGCAGTAGGAACCTGAGTTAAAGGGTTGTAAAGCTCAGCAGAAGAATAATAGTTGGTCACAAGGCTTTCTGTACGCCCACCTATGCCCAATATATTAACACCCAAAAACAATATAAATGGTATTAATAAAATAAGAATTTTTTGTTTCCAATGCTCAGACTTAAATAAAACCAGATAAAAAACAAAAATTAATGGAACTACAAACGAACGATTAGAGGAGGAAACTGATAAAAGCAAAAATCCATAAGAGAGCCAAAAATATTTATCCAAACATTTAGAATAAATAAAAAATAAAAATGAAACTAAAAAAAATGCACTATATTGAATAGTAGAAATACCTGATATCCAAGCAACAGATTCTGTAAACACAGGGTGAACTACCAATAATAATGCTGAAATAATTGCAACTTTCTTATTAAACATTTTGTAAACAATAAGAAATAAAGAATTTACAGAAATAATATGCAGTAGTATGTTAAGAAAATGAAAAGCTGTGGGGTTTTTACCAAAAATATAAAATACTATATACTGAAACAGTAAACTAGGAAAATAAAATACATTAGCAAAAAGTAACTTTGTATTTCCAAACTCTAGGTTATTCAAAATTAAATATCTGTCATCAGAAACAAATTCAGAACCAATTAAGTTGAAATATAAAAGTAATGTTAAAACAGAAAAAATTATCAACCATTGATAATTTTCTTTAATATCTAACTTTAAACTTCCTTTTTGAAAACCAAATATCTCTTTTAAATTAAACATTATTCTCATAATAGTATATATTTATAACCAATAAAATGAATAAACCAAAAATCAGTGTAATTACACCTGTATATAATAACGAAAAATACATACTAGAAAGTGTTGAAAGTATAAAAACCCAAACTTTTAGCGACTTTGAACATATAGTTATTGATGATTGTTCAACAGATAATACGCTAAAAATTTTAAATTCATTACAAAACTATTCACAGTTGAAAGTTGTAAAACTTAAAGAACATATAGGTCTGCCACACATTCGAAATCTTGGAATAAAATATTCAAAAGGAGAATATATAGTTTGGCAAGATGCAGATGACATATCTTACCCAGAAAGATTACAAAAACTTTATGAATTTATGCAACAAAACCCACAAGTCGGAATATGTGGATCAAATATTGAGTTTTTTGGTAAGTCTTCAAATACAACTTATCGTAAATACTACCAAAAAGATAAAAATATTAGAAAACATATCTTTAAATTTTCACCAATCTCGCAACCTTCTGCAATTATTAGAAAAGCTGTACTTAAACAAGTAGGTGTTTTTGATGAAAAATGGAGAACTGCAGAAGATTTAGAACTTTCATTTAGAATTGGAGAGAAATATAAATTTGCAAATATTAATCAACCATTATTAAAATACAGATTGCATAACAAATCTACCACATTTAAAGATTTGAAAAACACAGAAATCCGCACTCTAAAAATACGTTTAAAATATTTATTAAAAAGAACATACACATTTACACCTAGTGACTTATTGTTTAATTTAATTCAAGTTTCTACAATGTTTTTAATGTCGCCAAATTTTCGTATTAAACTATTTAATTACATTAGAAACACTCAATGAAAATTGCGATAATAATCGAAGAACTAATACAAGGCGGTTTTCAAAAAGTTGCAATAAACGAAATTATCCAATTTAGAAAAATTGGGATAAATTGTGATTTAATAGTGTTGAAAAATACAAACTCTAAAGCTTACCAAGATATTTTAACTAACAATAAAATCAAACCAATATATTTAGATGAAAAATTTAATAAACTGTTCAAACTTAATTTCAAATTTCCCTTTTTTAATTATTTTTCTCTATACCATCTAACTTATCCAATTTTATTTAAAATTAATTTAAGCAAATTTGAATATACACATATACTTGCACACGGAACCTACACAAGCTTTAGTGCAATAGCAATTGCTAAAAAATTCAACTTAAAATGTATTTCATATATGCACGATCCAATAAGTTATATTTTAGAAACAAAATATATTAATCAAATACTTGGGAAATTAAAAACATTAACAATACCTATTGCAATTCAAGCTGATAAATTTATCATAAATTACTCATATAAATCCATTATGTATGAAAAATTCATTAAATTTCTAAAAGAAAAAAATATTAACACTAATAAAA
>JAQBTZ010000116.1 GCA_027624675.1 bacterium | reverse complement strand
GAGGCAATAAACTTTTTTGACAAATATTATGATGAGGAATTTTATCTCTATGGAAAAGGTTGGAATAAACCTAGAAAATATAGTATTTATGATAAGATATTTAAAGTTCATAGATTTAAGGTATATAAAGGTGAGATACCAATTGATCAAAAATTTAAGGTTCTTTCAGAATCAAAATATTGTTTGTGTTATGAGAATGCATTTGCACCTGGATATATTACTGAAAAGGTTTTTGATTGTTTTATTGCTGGGTGTGTTCCAATTTATTTAGGTGCCACAGATATTTCATCAATTTTGCCAAAGGAGTCTTATATAGATTTTAAAGAGTTTAGGAATTATGAAGATCTTTATTTATTTTTAAAATCAATTACAAAAGAAGATTATCAAAATTATGTGGAAAAGGGGTATCAATTTATAACAAGTACGAAGGCCTCAGAGCTATATTATAGGGATTCATTTATCAATTTCTTCCAAGGTGAAATTTGTAAGTTATAATGAGATTTTAATTAATGAAAAATACTTTAAACGTTAGAAAAGATTTTGAAATATATGGAAGTAGACTTGGCAGAATAAATTTTATTTCTAAATTAGATATAAAAGAAAAAGTAATACTTGATGTTGGGTGTGGATATGGTTGGTTTTTAAATTACGCTTTATCTCAAGGGGCAAAAGAAATTGTTGGACTGGAAATCTCTGATCAAGATCTTCACACTGCTAGGGAAAGCATTAGAGATGAAAAAATATTTTTTAAAAAAGGAACCGCAATTAGTATACCCTATCCTGATAAATATTTTGACAGTGTAACAGCGTGGGAAGTTATCGAACATATCCCCCCAAAACTAGAGTTGAAAATGTTTGAGGAAGTTGCAAGAGTATTAAAATCAGGTGGTGTATTTTATCTCTCAACACCATATAAATCGTTTCTTTCTATTGTTTTTGATCCTGCTTGGTGGTTAGTTCAACACAGACATTATTCAGTCGAAGATTTAAAACGATTTGGGTTAGATAATAATAATTTCAAGGTGCACGATTATAAAATACTTGGTAGAATTTTTTCATTGTTATTGAATTTGAATATGTACTTTTCAAAATGGATTTTGAAAAGGGATCCTATACATAAAGAGTTTTTTAGAAAAATGTCAAGTAGAGAATATCTTGAGGATAAAGGATATTTGACGATAATGTGTAAATTTATCAAGATTTAAATATGAATAAAAATAAAATTTATTGGATAATATTGTCAATTTCTCGTTCAAGTAAAATAGGTAGGTTTCTGATTGATATTTTGGCTCTTTATTATTATAAAATAATTAGAAAAGGGAGAACTTTTATTTTCCAAAATAAAAGCTATAAATATTTTTACCATTTTTATAATAGGACAGTTGCAGGTGAGAGAATTGTTGAGATTCCAATTGCAAAAGCTATGTTAAATAAATATAAGGGGCAAAATATTTTAGAGGTTGGTAATGTACTTTCACATTATTATAAGGTATCACATGATATTTTGGATAAGTACGAAAAAGGGAAAGGTGTTATAAATAAAGATATAGTTGAAGTAACCTTTGATAAGAAATATGACTTAATATTGAGCGTATCTACCATGGAGCATGTAGGACACAATTATGGTGAACCTAATAAGCCTGAAAAATTTCTTGAGGGAATTGAGAATTTAAAAAGGAATCTTAATCCAGGAGGAAAAATATTTATTACAGTGCCTGTAAATTATCATAATAAGTTTATGGGTAATTTAATTCGAGAAAATAAAATGCCATTTACTTCACATTATTATATGAAGCGTAAAAACGTTTTAAACGAATGGGAAGAAGTTAGTTGGAAACAAGCAGTAGAGACGCCTGATTATGATAGTTATTTTGCTAATGCAAATGCAATATACATTGGAGTTTATGAAAATAATTAAATTTGAAGAATTCTTAAAACAGCAGGGTTCTGATCCTATTAATCTTGTTAGTAATGGGTTTTTTCTAAATAGTGATATTCAAACTTTATTTGATAAGGATCGTAGTTCATTTGTTAGCAAGGTTGAAAAACTAATAAGTTATTTTCCTTTTGTAGTTAGACATCCTCAGTTTATTATTGATTTTATTTTGCCTCAAATTATTTCATCTATTGATACAAGTTCAAATACGAATAGTGATGTTAAGGAATCTGAGACAGTAAAAAAGTGTGAAATTAAAGCAGGTATTGCCAATTCATTTAAACCTTCAAGAATGTTGGAAATTGGGACATCATACGGAGTGGCAGCCGCTTCATTTAAAAAAGCAATGCCTTATTGTGAAGTTTATACAGTATGTCCGAGATTAACTGCCGGGTATAATAATCCACTTGAAGAAAGTAATATTGGATACTTTTATAGAGAAAAAGGGTTAAAAGTTATCCAATTGTGGTCTGATAGTACAAAGTTAGATTTCTCGAAACTCCCAGTATTTGATGTTGTCTATATCGATGGGAACCATAGTTTTGAATATGTTTATAAAGATTTAAGCAACTTTGCTAATTTAACAAGAAAATGTATCATTTTGGATGATTATGTAAGTAAGAAAATAGCTAATAAATATAATATGGTGTATGGTCCATGGAATGAAGGTGTAGTTAATGCTGTTAATAAATTTTTAATAGAAAACCCAGATATGTTTCGTGAAAAATATCTAATAGAGGGTACACCATATTGTTTATTAATTAAATAAATATGAAGATACTAATTATAAATTGGCGTTCAATAAGAGACCCTAATTCTGGTGGAGCAGAACAAGTAACATTTGAACATGCAAAGAGATGGG
>JAQBTZ010000115.1 GCA_027624675.1 bacterium | reverse complement strand
TAGATAATTATGAGTAAACAAGAAGATAAAAAGGATAGACGAGATTTTCTCTTTACTGCTACTTATACTGTTGGTGCTGTGGGTTTAGGGGCTACTATCTGGCCTTTAATTCATCAAATGAATCCAGATGAATCAGTTAAAGCTTTAGCAACTACAGAGGTTGATATTAGCCAAGTTGCTCCAGGAAAATCAATTACAGTTTTGTGGAGAGGAAAACCAGTTTTTATAAAAAGAAGAACACCAGAAGAAATTCAAGAAGCCAAAGCAGTCGATCTAAAAGATTTACCCGATCCTCAAAAAGATGAGGATAGAATTAAAGAAGGTAAAGACGAATGGCTAGTTATGCTTGGTGTTTGTACGCATCTAGGATGTGTTCCTCTTAAGGATAAAGGAGATTTTAATGGTTGGTTCTGCCCATGTCATGGTTCTCACTATGATGTCTCAGGAAGAATTAGAAAAGGACCTGCGCCAAAAAATATGGAAATACCAAAGTACGAATTTGTAGATAGCAACACAATTAAGATTGGATAATAAGATAATAAAATGAGTGAACATGATTATGTACCAAAGTCAAAAGCTGGAAAGTGGTTTAACGATAGACTTCCACTTTTGTCATTGGGTGCGCATTTATCAGATTACCCAACACCCAAAAATTTAAACTACTGGTGGACATTTGGAGGAATATTAACTTTTTGCTTAATTACTCAAATAGTTACAGGAATAGTTTTAGCAATGCATTACGTTGCTCGTGCAGATCTAGCTTTTGAGAGTGTTGAAAAAATAATGAGAGATGTAAATTATGGATGGCTTATTAGATACATTCATAGCAACGGTTCCTCAATGTTTTTTCTAGCAGTTTACATACATATTTTTAGATCTTTATTTTATGGTTCATACAAATCTCCAAGAGAATTAATTTGGATTATTGGAATGTTAATTTATATTTTAATGATGGCCGCAGCTTTTATGGGTTACGTTTTACCTTGGGGTCAAATGAGTTTTTGGGGAGCAACTGTTATTACTAATTTATTTAGCGCTATACCATTAGTTGGCGAAAGTGTTGTTACCTGGCTATGGGGAGGTTATTCAGTAGACAACCCAACCCTAAATAGATTTTTTAGTCTTCATTACTTAATTCCATTTTTAATTTTAGGTTTAGTTGTTTTACATATCTGGGCTTTGCACATTCCTGGAAACAATAATCCAATTGGAATAGATATTAAAAAACCTTCAAAAGATACGGTGCCTTTTCATCCTTATATTACAATTAAAGATATTTTCGCTTTATTGATGTTCATGATTATTTTTTCTGGGTTTATATTTTTTTCACCAAATGTTTTAGGCCATCCAGATAATTACATTCCAGCTAATCCTCTTGTAACACCAGTTCACATTGCTCCAGAGTGGTACTTACTTCCTTTTTATGCAATTTTGAGATCAGTGCCAGATAAACTAGGTGGGGTTTTATTAATGTTTGGAGCTTTATTTGTTTTGATTATTCTACCTTGGTTGGATACTAGTAAAGTTAGATCAGCAATATTTAGACCAATGTATAGACAATTTTTTTGGATACTTATTGTTGATGTTTTGGCTCTTGGTTATTTAGGAGCAATGCCCGCAGAAGGTACTTATTTATTTTTAGCAAGAATAGCTACGACTTACTATTTTCTTCACTTCATTGTTATTTTACCAACATTAAGCTTCTTTGAAAAAACGTATCCTTTGCCAGCAAGTATTTCTGAAAAAGTCTTAACTGGTGGATTTAGTAGTGCAACTGTTAGGACAGATAAAATAATTAATGAACAAAAATAAATTTTTAAAATTATCAATAGCCTTTTTTTTAGCAATCTTCATTTGTGGAAAAGCATATTCAGCCAGCAAAGAATTATTAAAAGTGGACTGGAGTTTTGCTGGGTTTACAGGCAAGTTTGATAGATCTTCTTTACAAAGAGGTTATCAAGTTTACAAAGAAGTATGTTCTTCATGTCACTCTATGAAGTATTTAAGTTATAGAAACTTAGGCGAAAAGGGTGGTCCCGAATTTTCTTTAGAAGAAGTCAAAGCGATCGCAGCTAGCTATGAAATTGAGGACGGACCTAATAGCGAAGGTAAAATGTTTACAAGACCAGGAAGATCTTCAGATCACTTTAAAAATCCCTATCCAAATGACAATGCTTCTATTACTGCTAATAGTGGGGCATACCCACCAGATATGTCTGTGTTAGTTAAAGCAAGACCAGGTGGATCTAATTATATCTACTCTCTATTGATGGGCTATGAAGAAAAGCCAGTAGATTTTATTTTAGAGGAAGGTGTTCACTATAACAAGTATATGGATGGAAATAAAATAAAAATGATGAAGCCATTGTCAGATAATTTAGTTGAATATTCAGATGGCACTAACGCAACTGTTGATCAAATGGCAAAAGATGTAACGACTTTTCTTACTTGGGCTGCAGAACCTCATTTAGAAGCAAGACATAAAACAGGTATTAAAGTGGTGATTTATTTAATCTTACTAGCTACGTTAGTTTATTTTAGCATGAAGAAGCTATGGTCAAGGGTTGACGCGGAAAAATAATACATCTCCATCTTTTACAATATAATCTTTTCCTTCAATTCTTAATTTTCCATTTTCTTTACATTTTTCTGAACTTCCATATTTTATAAAATCTTCACAAGAAACAGCCTCAGCTCTTATAAAATTTTTTTCAAAATCTGTATGAATTACAGCAGCGGCTTTGGGTGCTAGAGTATTTTTTTTCACCGTCCATGCTCTACTTTCTTCTGGTCCCGAAGTGAAAT
>JAQBTZ010000114.1 GCA_027624675.1 bacterium | reverse complement strand
TTTTCCTATAAACCCTTTTATCTTTATATGCGGATGATCACAGAAAATGCTTATTAGGTTTGATGAAATTTTTTCTCCAAATAGTATCTTTATTCGCTCTACTATCTGTTGATCTTTAGGTAATATAATCTTTTTGACTCCATTAATAATTAGTGTGAAAGCAATCTGTGGATTAGCTAAAGCAATGTGTGTAAATGTATCGATACAATATCTTTGTTCGGTAGCATCAGCTTTTAGAAATTTTTGTCTGGCAGGTACGTTTGCAAATAGGTTTTCTATACTTACTGTTGTGCCTTGTTTTGACGGGGTTTTGTTTATCTCAATTTTTTGATCGTTATTTATACTTAGTTTATAACCATCTTCTGCATCTTTTTCTTTTGAGATAATAGTTAGTTCTGAAACTGCTGAAATTGATGCAAGTGCCTCTCCTCTAAACCCCATCGAATTTACAATATATAAATCTTGCTCTGTACTAATTTTACTTGTGGCATGTCTAATCACGCTTATTGTTAAATCTTCTTTACTCATTCCATCTCCATCATCTGTTACTTTGATTAACTCTTTTCCACTTGCAGTAATTTCAACTGTAATATTTTGAGCCGCAGCATCTATGCTATTATCTATTAGCTCTTTTATAACTGATGCTGGTCTTTCGACTACCTCACCTGCGGCAATCTTGTTTATTAAATTTTCATCTAGTAAATGGATCTTATTCATTAAGTTTTTCTATTAAAGAATTTAATATATTAATACTTTCTATTGGCGTTACTTTATCTATCTCAATTTGTTTTAACATCTCTTCTACTTTTGATGGTCTTGCTTTTTGTTCTAAATTAAACGCAATTTGTGTACTACTTTTTTCTTGCTGTTTAGATTCTAGGTTTAGTAGTACCTTGTAAGCATTTGAGATTATCTGGTCTGGTAACCCTGCCTTTTCTGCAACGTGTATTCCGTAACTTTTCGATGCGCTACCTTCTATTACCTCATGCATAAAGATAACACTATTTTCTGTCTCTTCAACTTTTACTTGTAAGTTAAACACGTTTTTAAACTCTGTACTTAAACTTGTTAGTTCGTGGTAATGTGTTGCAAAAAGTGTGTACGCTCCTAGTGTTGTTGCTAGGTATTGTATTATCGAGTAGGCAATACTTATTCCATCATATGTGCTTGTTCCTCTGCCTACCTCATCAAAAATTATCAGGCTGTTATCCGTTGCATCGTTTAGTATCGAAGAGGTCTCTACCATCTCTAGCATAAATGTTGAAAGTCCCTCGCTTAAATTATCTGAGGCGCCAATTCGGGTAAATATTCCATCTACTGGGCAAATATCTGCACTTTTACAAGCAATGTACATTCCGCATTGTGCCATTAATACGTTTAGTGCAGTTTGCCTAATGTACGTTGATTTTCCCGACATGTTAGGTCCAGTTATTATTGCTATCTGTTTTTTTTCAGGTTTTGAAAGTAAAACGTTATTAGGGATAAAGTCTATATCTATAATGCTTTCTAGGCTTGGATGCCTTGATTGTATAAGTTCAATCTTATTTTTGTTGTTTAGTTTTGGTCTAACATAGTTTGCTGTTACAGCTTGTACTGCAAAGCTTATAAACATATCAATTGTTGCAATTGCATCTGATGCTAAAAGTAGGCTTTCACTAAACTGTGCTAGTTGTTTTATTAGGTCAATATATATTTCGTACTCTATCTGGTTTATCTGATCTTGTGCGTTTAGGACTAAACTTTCGTGTTCTTTTAACTCTGGTGTAATATATCTTTCTGCGTTAACAAGTGTTTGTTTTCTTTCATACTCCTCCGGAACTTGTTCGGATTTTGAGTTGGGTATTTCTATATAGTAGCCAAAAACTTTGTTAAATCTTACCTTTAACGAACTAATCTTGGTTCTTTCTTTTTCTGTTCTTTCTAGATTTTCAAGAAAATCTGAGCTTGTTGCAATTGAGTGTTTTGTTTCATCTAGTTTTGTACTTACCCCTTGTTTTATAATCTTTCCTTCTCTAATTGTTACGGGGGGTTCATCTGTAATGTAACTTTCAATCTGAGTTACTAAATTTAAAAGTGAGTTATCAATTTTTGACAGGGCATTAGTTAGTAATATGGTTGGTTTATCGTTAGCTATTATCTCTTTTATCTTAAATGCACTAGTTAACGAGGTTTTAAGAGCTATTAATTCTTTTGGTGAGATCATCTCGTAAATTAGCCTTGTAGTTACCCTTTCTATATCTGCAATGTTTTTAAGTTCTAATAATATTTGGTTTAAATCTGAGTATCTTTGATAGAAGTACCCTGTTG
Source organism: bacterium (assembly GCA_027624675.1). GTDB lineage: Bacteria > Patescibacteriota > WWE3 > 2-01-FULL-39-13 > JAQBTZ01 > JAQBTZ01. The sequence continues at coordinate 609 of JAQBTZ010000114.1, read as the reverse complement.
TATCAAGCCTTTCTTCTATCTTACTAATATTAGTTAATGGATTAATTAGCTCTCTTTTTAAAAGCCTTGCCCCCATTGGTGTACTTGTTTTATTTATCGTATTAAATAGGCAAATTTTCTTTGAATCAGACTTATTAAAATTAAATATTTCTAGATTATTAATAGTAAGTGCTCCAACGTTTGCTATCTCTTTACTAATAATCTGCTTTATCCCCCGCCTAAACTTAAACTCTTTTTTTAATTGGCGCTCGATGTATTCGATTAAAGAGTGTAAGGTGTTTTGTGTTGTTGGGGCATTTTCTAGATGAAAGCTTTTTAGGTTATCAGTTTTAAGTCTTTCTTTTAAAAACCTTTCTGAGGTGGATTTTTTTGGCCAGTTATAGTTTGTAAATATATTGTTTCTAGTAGATGAAACTAAGTTGCCAAGCAAAGTTGTTGAGTTATATGTTTCTTCGTCTACTAAAATTTCTTGTGGATTAAATTTATATATTAAGTTCTGAATTTCTTGTATAGAATCTTTTGTTATTGTTGATTGATGAACATAAATTTCTGAGGTTGATAGATCCGCTGCAACAAACGAGTAAGTGTTTAGATCAATCTTTACAGATG
>JAQBTZ010000113.1 GCA_027624675.1 bacterium | reverse complement strand
GAAATGCTAATGAATAGTTGCAAAAGCAACAGAGCTTTCTGGTGTCCATTAATAGACTTTGCTATTCACACTGGAATGAGACGTGGTGAGTTATTAAAAATAACCTGGGATATGGTGCATTTTGATAAAATGTTTGTAACGCTACCACCAGAGATTACTAAAACTAACAGAGCTAGAAATGTTCCTCTGCAGCCGAAAGCACTAGAAATATTAAAATCTTTACCACGATCTATAAATGGTAAAATTTTTCAGATAGGTTTAAAAAATTTTGAGCGTAGCTTTAGGGGCATTTGTAAAAGAGCAGGTGTAAATGGCTTAAGATTTCATGACCTTAAACGTGAGGCAATATCTAGATTATTTGAAAGAGGTTTATCTGTTTCAGAGGTCCAGTTATTTGTTGGAAATTCTCTAACAAGTCTAAGTGTTTACACAGAACATAATTCGACAACGCTTGCTGAAAAACTATCAAAATAGACTCATAATTAGTTATGCAGAGTCTTGCCTTAAACTTGACGAGATTGAATTATTGAAACTTGACGAGATTGAATTATTGAAAATTTTTTTATAAGTGATATAAGTAGATTGTTTAATTTGAACTAGTCCGACGTGACGATAAATAGTCGAGTGTAGCAAGTGTGAACTTGCGAGATAGAAAAGACTTTAAACCCTTCACTAAAACATCTGCTAGCAGTATTAGAAAAAATATGATGTTAAAATTTGATAAATTTGTGAAGGATAGAAGTAAAATATTAATTACAGATTTTACGTTTATTGCGCTCATGAGCGTGTTGTTCATCTTAAGATTTTCAAAGTTCATCATCCATATCTAATACTGGTGAAATTAACCGTGGGATAAACCTGGCCTTTAGCAAGTCAGGTCCCGCAATTAATTAAGGTAGGTTGATATGAAAAATAAAACAACAGTTATTAAACAAAATCTTTTTCAAAAGGATCCATTCTACAAAGTTGTACCTGATAGTGGTTTTCGCGAATTTAAAAATGAACTCACAGGTAAAACTGTTTCAACATTTAAAGAAGCAATTACAGAGAATGATCTAGCAGAAAAAATATTAGAAAATACTCTCAAAACTATTCCAAAAAAAATTGGTAGAATGAATCCAACAAAAAGCAATATAGCCTTAAAACGAGTTATTTTTGCAGAGAGTAAATTACCAAATCTTTGTTCAATTAATGAACTCATTAGAGTTAGAAAAGAAATTGCAGCAATGCGAAGATTATCTAATGCTTCTGCAGATAAATTTCAAAAAAGTTTTATGCAAATGTATGATCCAAAAATTAATTATGGGCTTGGAAATTTTTTGAAGGAGGTTGACGATGAAAAAAACTAAACCTATTAATAATATTATAGATCCATTAGCGATAGCATTTGCAGTATTTAATGGTGCAGATGATCCTGTAATTAAACATCAGCAGCGATTTAAAAATTGGCAATCAATTAAACATTTAAAAACGCAATTTGAAGTTATTGAAGCGGAGGAGGTCAATGAAAAAAAATAGTATTGAAAAACGATTGACAGAAAAGCAAAGAAATTTTGCTAGATTGATAGCTAGTAATAAAGGTTCGAAGACTAACACGCAATGTGCAATAGAAGCAGGATATAGTCCTAACAGAGCAAGACAAGAAGCATCGGAGTTACAGAACCCTATTAAAAACCCTTCGGTTGTAAAATACATTGAAGAACTACGAGAAACAATTTCTGAATATTTAAAACGTATTAGTGTTGTGGAGGAAAAAAAATGACTCTACAATCAACTAAGAATGTTAGAGATCTATCACCTATATTATCTCTCCTAAAAGCAGATGCAGTTATATTTTGGTCCGACTATGGATCAAAAGCAGTTACAGAAACATGGGTTCAACGTCTAAATAAGCAGATTAAAAATGCAGACCAGGTTAAAGATTTTACAAATATTAATATTGCAACAGGACGTGAAGCACTAGTTTGTGATACAGATTTAGATTGTGTTGAGGCAAATAAGCTAGCGGATTATTTTCTACCGAGGACAGAAATGGAATTTGGTAGAGAGTCAACACCGCGTGCTCATAGGTTATATAAAGTCATAGACCTAACTCAAAAAAATACGCGAGAATTTTGTAGTTTTACAGATAAAAAAAAATCCGTAATTGTAGAGATCAGAGCCAATAAACATTATACGATGTGTTGGGGACAGTATGATAATGGCGAAAATGTTGTTTGGACCAAAAGTGGAAATCCTACTGAAGTAAGTTGGGAAGCATTAAACAAAGCAATAGCATTGTTGAGTGTAGCTTCTGTTATCTTACGAAAATTTCCTGCCGCTGGTAAACATGATGATTATATTCGTTTCATGGTTAATACTTTATGGCATCATAAAATTGAGCAGAGCGATTGTTTAAAAATAATTGAAGCTGTAATTAAACAAGCAGGGTGTAGTAATTGTTATTATGACAATGAAGTGGCTGCGGATAAACTTGCTAAAATAGATGCAACTTATTCAAAAGAACGAACTGTACAATTATATGGACTACCAAAACTTGCTGAAGAATTTAACTGGAATGAAGATGAGGTTAAAGATTTTAAAAAGTTAATGTTTAAAATCACAGGCAGGGATTCATTGCCAGAGTATACTAGTACTTTTGTGCAACGAATTGCATACATGATGAAGCAAAAACAATATTACGATATTGACGACAAAGAAATGTATGATGGTGAAAGTATAGACATAAAATATGCTAAATTTTTCAATGGTAAATATACACCATTAAAATATTGGAAAATGTCTAAAGACAGCAGAGTCTGTGTTGATTTTACATATCAACCAGGTGATCCAAATAGATTTGTTCATGTAAATAAAAAGTTAATGATTAATGTGTTTGAAAAAAATGAATTGAAGCCAGACATCCATGCAGACACAGATTATTTCTGGGCGTTGATAAA
>JAQBTZ010000112.1 GCA_027624675.1 bacterium | reverse complement strand
CCTGCGCTACTGAGGTGTAATAGATAAATTTAGGAGCAGGTTGCAAATTAGGTAGCTTATACTCCCATTTTTCATGATGAACTAATATAACTCTTTCTCCTTCGTAGTTAATAACTACAGATAAATTTCCAGGCTTATCTGAGTTTTTCTGAATAAAATCAAGTCCAACTTTTTCCTTAGCAAATATCTCTAATGCTTTATCGCTTGAATCATCGTTACCAAGATTTGTATAAATTGCATTGTTAAATCCAAGTCTTGCCATACCTACCGCATTATTTGCAGCATTACCAACAGCATAAACATGGGCAAGAGCCTTAATTGGCAACTTATCCCCATAACCCAACATTAATTTACACTGTTGCCTATCAATTTCACAGTTAACCCCGGCAGCCTCAGTTGGCAAATCTACAAAAATGTCATGTGTTGTATCTCCAATCGAAACTATATCTAACATTAGTCTTTTAATAAACTTAATACTTGTGTCTTTATCGACTCGCTATCAATGCCAAACTTTTTCCATAACTGTTCTACAGTACCACTCTCACTAAAACTGTCATTTACCCCTAACATCTTAATGTTAACAGGAAAATCCCTACTTAAAACCTCTGCAACTGCACTACCTACTCCGCCTGCAATCTGGTGTTCTTCAACTGTCATTACCTGCCCTGTTTTCTTAGCACTTTCTATAATTGCATCTTTATCAATAGGTTTAATTGTGTGCAAATTAATTAGCTCTACTTCGGGCATTCCTTTTACTGCTTTTAATACCTCAGACAAAATAGGCCCACTAGATATTACAGTTAATTTATCTCCACGTTGTAAAATATTTGCCTTTCCTAACTCAAAAAAATCTTGTTCGGTTGTAATTACAGGCGAAGCACTTCTAGCAAGTCTGATATAACTTGGTCCGACATGTTTTGCTATAGCAAGTGTTGCCTTTTTAGCCTCAATAGAATCACATGGGTTAACAACTAACATATTAGGTAGTACCCTAGTAATGGCAATGTCTTCTAGTGCTTGATGCGTTGCCCCATCAGGACCTACCGATAAACCCGCATGAGCACCAACTATCTTTACGTTTAAATTTGAATAACAGATAGAAACTCTTATCTGATCCCAGTTTCGACCAGGACTAAATACGCTGTAACTTGCCATAAATGGTACAAACCCCTCAAGTGCTAACCCTGCAGCAAGCCCTGCCATATTCTGTTCTGCAACTCCAACCTCAATAAATCTATCTCGAAATATTTTTTTAAACCCGTCTAACCTTGTAGACTCTGTTAAATCACAACATAAAGCCAATACTTTTTCATCAAGCTTTCCTGCCTCTATTAACCCTTCTCCAAAACCATCTCGAGTTGCAAATGTATTTGTGTTAGTGTCTTTTGTTTTTAAACTTTCCATAATTTATCTTTATCTAACTCTAAAAAAATGTATAAAGTATATTGTATCTAGTATGAAATAGAAATTTATACACGATACTTGATACTAAATACTATATACTTTCTTATTCATGCTCACTTTCAATTTGTCCCTCTAATGTTCTTAGATCATGTAAAGCAATTTTAGCTTCTTTCTCATCTGGTGGTTTACCATGCCATTCAAACTTATTCTCCATAAACTTAACACCTTTTCCTGGTATAGTCCTGGCAATTATTGCAGATGGTTTATCATGCACCGCTTTTGCAAGCTCTACTGCATTAATTATCTCTAGTATATTATGTCCATTTATCTCTTGTACATGCCAATTAAAACTTTCAAGCTTAGTTTTTAATGGGTCAATCCCCATTATATTATCTACAAACCCATCAATCTGAATATTATTACGGTCAATAAAGTAAGTTAAGTGATTTACTCGTTTTTGCCCTGCAAACATTATTGCCTCCCAAACCTGACCCTCTTGCATCTCACCATCACTCCCTAAAATAAACACCTCGCTTGATAACCCTTTTCTGGCAACTCCCAGTGCTACGCCCACAGCCTGTGAAATACCTTGTCCCAGTGGTCCACTACTGTTTTCTATACCAGCTAATGCTAAATTATGTGGATGGCCTTGCAACCCCGAACCAAATTTTCTAAGGGTAGCAAGTTTATTAAGCTTAAAATAACCAGAATGTGCAAGGGTAACATACAAAGCAGGACATAAATGACCAGCAGATAAGATAAATCTGTCTCGGGTCTCAAGCTTAGGGTTTTTGGGATCATGATTTAAGATATGAAAATATAGTGTAGTTAAGATATCCGTTACCCCTAAAGGCCCTGCAGAATGACCACTTTTTGCAATAAGTAAAGATTTAATAATATCCTCTCTAATCTTTAGTGCTATAAGCTCTAATTGTTCAAGTCTTTCACTTCCTAAGCTCATTTTTATTAAAGCAAAGAAGTGTAAAGTTTAGTGCGACTACTAATATTTGCACTTTTTGCAAGGCTTTCTACTCTAGATTTCCCAATCACCTCTGTATTTACTACACTGGCAGGGATTTTCCCTTCAAACATTACTCCCATAACATTTTCTATCGCAATATCACTCATCTCTGCCCGGCTAGAATCAGTAGCACTTGCAATATGTGGAGTTAAGATAACATTATCAAGTGAAAGTAATTTTTCAGGGATTTCCGGTTCATTTTCAAATACATCTAAACCTGCTCCTGCTATAGTTTTTTCAGAAAGTGCTTCTATTAATGCGCTTTCATCAATTACACCACCTCTCGAGGTATTAATAATATATGCAGTCTTTTTCATTTTAGACAAAAGATCTGCATTAATCATGTGTTTTGTTGTTTCATTTAAAACAGTATGTATAGAGATAAAGTCACTTTGAATCACTAGATTTTCTAGGCTAACCTTTTTAGCTCCAAATCGGTTTTCTATCTCTCTATTTTCTTTTACATCGTAATATATAATCTCTTTAAATAAGGAATGCCCAAGTTCTGCTAAATGAGCACCAATTCTG
>JAQBTZ010000111.1 GCA_027624675.1 bacterium | reverse complement strand
TCTATATGTTTAAGTAAGTCAGGTTTTACATTGGAAGAATGTTCTCCTGTGCAGTATTCATCCCACACTGAAATCCCTTTCTCTTTGGCCTTTAAAATGATTTGAAAGTATTCATTGTCACAACTTAAATACGGAGAGGCATCCGCATCTTTTTTAGCGTTGACTCTTATGCTTAAAATTTTTCCAAGATCGTTGTAGTGATAATCTTGCATAACATTTTCTTCTCTTAAACCTAATGTATGGAAAGCTAAAGAATGTAAAGTTTGAAAGTATCTTAATTCTTTTTTCTTATATTGTGGATTCTTTGAAAGCATTCTATCCCTTGCTTCATGAGCAGCCTTACGAGTAAATGCAAAATAACCTATACTATTAATAGGGGTACCTATTCGAATATAAGCCATCGCTCTTCTAATAAGTTTCTCTGTTTTACCTGTGCCAGGAGGACCATATATTTTAGTTACTTTCGGCACTTATAATATATTCTCTTTTTTTTTCATTGCTATTAGTTCAACTTTATTTTCCTCTTTTGGAAAATGAGCTATTGATATTTTCACACATCTGACAGGGTTATGTGATTTTTTTTCTGTTTCTTTTTTAGGATATCTTTTTAGATCTTTTAATTTAGCATCAAAGAAATCAATCATCATTTGACCCGTTCTATCTATTTTAGATTTCCATTCTTTATTCTTTAAATAATTATAGAAAGGATCAAACACAAAATAAACGTAGCCATCGTCAATTAAAGTACTACCACTTCTAAAGGAAGCATCACTCACTGCAGGCACTCCATAGATATGATCTTCTAAATGTTTATGTAAGATTTCTTTTGGAGAAGTTCCTGGAGGAGCTTTTTCTGTTTTCATTCCTTGCCAAAGAACGTCTAAAACATTCTGCATATCATCACCCTTGATCCGTGGTGGTGGAATAGGTGTGTGGGCTCCAATTAATCTTCTTAATTTTTCCTGGTCCATGATGTAATTTATATCTTTAGCTATTATCTGTTGAGAGGCTTCTCCTTCAATCTTATCAATATAATGAACAGTAAATCTAAACTCTGGTTCTGGGGAATAATCTATTTTTATTAAGGCAGAAAGTGCAGGGAACTTTTTAACTTTATCTGAAGCTACTCCAAACTTTCTTTTTAAACATTCTGATTTAACACACATACTAACAATAGGTTCCTCTGAACAAGTATGTCCTGCCGTATCTTTTTTATAAGCTTTAATCTTTTGTTTTACTTTCTCATCACCCCAAATATTATCATAAACAATATAATTTCTAGCGCCTTCTAAAAGTTTCTCTTCCCAATTATCTGGGTATTTCTTTTTAGCAAACACCATGTAATTATAAATAAACCTATCTCTGTAATCATCTAACTTAGATTTAGAAAGTCTTTGTAAACAAACGGGTCCATCTGCAAACTCATCTGCACCTCCTGTCAACTCTAATCTCATTAACTCTGTTGCAAATTCTTCTAGTTCTTCTCTTGTTTTTCTGTTAGCCTCGACGACTTTTATAAACTGTTCAAAGGTAAACTCCGTACCATCTAAGTTTAAGCCAACTCTTTCATTACGGTTATAGTAAGGTAAGTTAATAAAATTACCGTTGATAAATTTACCATCTGATCCCATTCCCAACTGAGTTTGCTTAGGAAATATTTCTGTAGAAGCCTTTAAGCCAAATGTAAACAATAGTTTATCTAAAAAATTTCTAACATAGCTAGCTTTAACAGGTTCTTTAAAGAACACATATATATGAAGACCACCGCTTTTAGATTTAACCGGAACTACTGGAATGTTTTTTTTATCAATAATTTCTAAATACTTTCTTAAATCAAAGTTGTCATACTCATCTGAGTCTATATCGATTGCACCAAAGTGTGCTAAACCATCGTCATTACAGGGTTGAACTCCTATAGATTTTTTACCTTCTAGATGGGCTATGTAATCAGAGTCTAATAATTCTTTAGCTGCCCAGCCATATTTTAATTTTAGTTTTCCTGTTGAAGGATCTTTGAATGCAGAAGTTATGTCTGCGTAACCATAGTCTCTTTTTAGACCTGTGAATATCTCTATGTATTTTTTTTCCATTTCCATCTTTATTATGGGGCGATCCAGTCTCCCTTCACGCCCCGAGTTATTCCCACCGGATAGGGAATTTTATTTAATAGTGAGCTGCTCCATCAGAAACTTTAGCTGTATCGTCCTCACTATGCTTAACTTCAATATCTCCTTTAGAGACACTTTCAGCAAGATTTTTGGCTTGTTGATACATACCTTCGTCTTCGACAGAACCCTTTTTACTCACTTCCCAACCAAACCACGTACCTTTGTCGTTAGACTGTTGTACAGTTTTTAGCTGATAAAGATGGCTAAAAGTTGCAGGAGTAAATAACCCATTTTTTCCCTGCATTTTAATACTCTGCATCATAGTATTCCATTTTCTACTAATTTTTAATTGTGTAGATTTCATAGCAATTAATGCAGTTGTTGGTGAGCTACTTCCTACTACTACATAATGTTGTGCAGTCTTCTCAATATAATTACCGTTAGGTAATCTATCTTTAAAGTCACCACCTCTTGTAGTCTTAGTCATAATGTCACTAGACGAAGGGTAGATTTTTACTGGCGCACCAGATCCATCTTTTCCTCTATCTTTCCACTCAACGTATTCGAGTTTGTAGTAACATGGAATCACTGGGACTCCAGTTTCACCATTGAAGGTCTCACCTGTTACTGAATTGTAAATCATTCCAGGTTCTGCTCCCTCAACATACTTGCCGTCTCTCTTGTTTACTTCAGGAGAAAGGTGGCCTAGTATTTTAAGAAAAGGTAACTGAAGATCTTCCTGTGTTACCATTCCAGTTTGAATAGTTGCATCAGCTTCGAAATTAACATTCGTGGACAATGCAGTGTTTTCTTTTATTGTTGGTTCTTTGTTCATTTTTATTATTTCC
>JAQBTZ010000110.1 GCA_027624675.1 bacterium | reverse complement strand
GAGATTCTACAATTTTCAAATAATTATCCCAATTTTAAAAACAATTTCTCATCTTGGGGTGAAGAAGATAAAAATGGTACAAAATATGTAAAAATAGATTATGCCCCAAATGTTTATATAGAAAAATTCTTAAATTGTGAGGTACCTAGTAAATGTACTTGGGGAGGTCCTAGATACGAATATGTAATAAGAAATGGTGATAAATCATATCTTGTTAAAGGTGTACAACCAACAATAACTAAATCAAATCATTTAATTGATTTTTACGGCAATATTTGGTTTTTAGAAGGGTATAAATTAAAAAAATTGGAGTAAGAAATGATGTTAAAGATAATTAAATTTCTATCCTGGATACCTAATCTTGTAACTCTTTATGCTTTGTTTTTGTTTACCCAATTATCTGATATAGAACTCCTATCACCTATATTTCTTTTGGTGATAGCACTACCTACTGGCATAATTTTAAACTTGATAATTTTGTATTCTAGTTATAGAAAACAGAAAATAGACAAAAGCGCCCTTCTTATATCAATTGCTTACCTAATACTGATTATAATAGCGGCAAACACATATCCATTTTCTTTTTTTATATAAAATCCGCAGGTAGCTGTTTCCAACTACCAACGGATTAATTTAACTTACTCTGACTCTTTCAAAATTTCGTGACCTTTGATCATGATCTTGTTGACCAACACGGTCACAACTCCTTGCAAGTCACTGGTTGTAAACTCGTCTCTATTTTCAATCAGCTCTAAAATCTCACTCTCAAACGGTTCGGTTAGTAATGGGTGTATCATATTTTTTATATCCTTTAACTATTAATAATAATCTGTAACTAAATCCGTAGGTAGCTTTCACTACCCACGGATTAGTATAACTTACTCAAGTATCGCACTTGGCATTACTTTGCTCATTCTTTGCTCAGTAAAATGCAGGTCTCTCTCAATGCCTAAGCCAAATCTACCAATGTAGCTTTCTAGCTCATTAAGGGAAAAGTATCCCCATTCATCGTTGTAATCACCAAATATCGATACAAATCCAAAAAACTCTTTTGAATTGGGATCGCATTCAGTTGCAAGCCAAGTACCTGCTCCTGTTGGATTAAAGAACTTTGCAATAACAATCGGATCTTTATCATCCTCTTGTCTACCAACCTTCTCAAATCTCAATAGCAACTCCTTTGTTAACAATTTCATAGCTTTCACCTCCTTTAAGGGAATAAATTAATAACTAGTACATCTAAATCAGCTCATGTTCTCTAAAGCTATAGAACTCTTTATCGGTAAAAATGATGTGATCCATTACACTGATCTCGAGAATTCTTCCGGCTTCACACAAGCGTTTGGTTACGCTTATATCCTCATAAGACGGACTTGTTTCACCGGATGGATGATTATGAGCAAGTATTATTGTCGAAGTTCGTTTAGCTATAACTCTTGTAAATACCTCTCTTGGATGGACTAATGATTGTGTAAGCGTACCGACACTCACCAAATCCATAATTCTGATCTTATTTCTCACATCCAGATGAAAAACGAAGAAGTGCTCTTTGTCACGATCAACAGAATCAAGAGTCTTAAAATAAATCTGTAATAGCTCAAATACATGTACCGGATAAGCCACCAATACTTTGGCATCTTGCAGTTTGATAATCATCTCGATCTCACCCCCTTTCTTTAATAAATTAATAATGCGCAGATGGATTTTTATTCCTATCATGCAAAAAAAGGGGCATGGGGTGAAAATCAAACAAAGTGGTCTGTCAAAAGTTTTTGCGAAGCAAAGCAGAGTCAAAAAGGATTTTTAGTGAGGAACGAGCTAAAAACCCACCTTTTGACAGATGATTTTAACCCCATAAAATGAAGAAGCATGATAGGAAGAAAAGGGAATAACTCAACTAACTAAAAATATATCTTCTGTTTCGGATATAATTGAAGCTAATGATTTTATAACATCTGGATGTTGTTCATTTTCGACCTAAGATAGGACATATACTAATTAAAATAACTTCGCTATATTAATAAATATGAAAAGTTTTTTAGAAAACTTATTTGGTCAAATATTTGGTTTTAGTTTTGTATACACATTCATACTTATAAGTGTAATGGTAATGAATGCTCTTACCAGTGCTGTAACACGACAATCTCATTGGCTAACATCACTTATTATTAGTAGTGTAATTGTCTATCTCATCGATACAACAATCTCTCAAAAGTTTGTTCAAAAATCTTCAAAAACAAAAAAGAAACCTTCCAAATTGGAGATCCGTTTCTTTAGGTCGTTATTTACTTTTTTGCTTATAAGTTTTCTAACGGGGTTTTTAGTTGTTTTCTACCGGTTAAAAATCCAACCAGAGGACTTTGGAATATTACAATATGTAATACCCTTTCTCATTCTTTCAGCAATTATTTCATTATTCTCCATGATAATAATTAACACTCTTTTAAAAAAAAGAACTAAATGAAGTATTTTCATTTTAACCCCATAAAATGAAGAAGCATGATAGGAAGAAAAGAAATAACTGATGTAAGTGCAACTTAGGTTCTGGGAATTAAACAAGACAGTTGATATCCTCCATCCTGTTTCTGTTCATAGCACTGAACTTCTGGCATAGAATTTAGTAGTTGACCTAAAAAGATTGCGACTCCGAGGGGTCCCGCAAAAAAAAGATGTACCTTATCTGCGCCATACTTCTTTGCCGTTTCTCTAATAAGCCTCTTTGCACCTCTAGCATAACCAATAGCTGATTCTTTGGTAATAATTTCGCCAATTCCATCTTCAGGAGTCAATTGAAGGCTTGCTTTGAATTCGCTTCCTGACTCTGAAATGTATTTATCTAAATCAGTTGTAACATCGGCGACCATATTGAATTTAACAACTAATCCAGTTCCATCAGCATGTATTTCATTGTCTGTTACATTTAAGTTAAAAACTTTCTGTACCGAGGCATCAGTCTTCCAAGGTTCAGTTT
>JAQBTZ010000109.1 GCA_027624675.1 bacterium | reverse complement strand
AGCCAAACCTTTCTACACGAACTGTAAAAGACGGAAATAATACTAAAAAAGTTAGTGTATGTACTAGCTGTATTAAAGCGGGGAAAGTATTTAGTATATAATTCATACAAGATACAAAATACTAATTCAAATATCCGTTCTTAAACTCTTCCCAACTCATTATATCTTTTCCTTCGGGCTGTACTTTTGTTAATTCAACCTCAACCTTCGGGGTTGAGGTTTGTTTGTTTGCAATGGTTTCAGACTGTTTTCCAGAAATTCCATGTATTATTACTTTAATGTTCATATCCTTTAAAGGTTTTAGGTTATAATATGTAGCAATATTTTGTAGAGTTGTATAAGTTGTAGGCCATGGGTTAAGTGCCATAATCTTTCTTTCAACCATATCTTTATCTGTGTTTAGTAAGTTAATGTATCCATCTTGTTTAGTTAGTTTTGGTGCTAGTTTATCTGAGTTTGCTTGCTGTGTAAGTTTTGATTTTCCGTTAATATATAAATCTAAATTATCATTCAAAAGTGTTGCTCCTATTGTAAATAAATTTTCGTATATATCTTTTTTAGACTTTGTGTAATCAAGATTAGTTTTTTCTTGAGCTACAATCTCGCCTTTATCAAACTTTTCATTAATCTTAATTAAAGTTACACCTGTTGTAGTTTCACCGTTTAGTATAGCCCACTCTAAAGGTGCAGCGCCACGATAGTCGGGGAGTAATGAGGGGTGAATATTTAGGATACCTTTTTTAAATTTCTCAATTACTGGCTTTGAGATTAAGTATCCAAAGTAACAAACAACTCCAAGTTCAACATTTAATTTGTTGATTTTTTCAAAAATATCTTTGCTTTCATTAAACTCTATTACAATAATATTATTTTCAATAGCCCATTTTTTAACAGGGTTTGGGGTTAAGATCTGCTTTCTGCCTATCTTTTTATTCTCGGTTGTTACCACAGCAACAAGGTTAATATTTTGGTTAGCCTTTAATATCTGTAAAGCTAAAACTGAAAATGAATGTGTGCCGAAAAATACTGTGTTTACTATAATGTTTCCCTTTCTTGCTCGATTAGCTTGTCTAGTTGTTTTTCATCAATAATTCCCCCTATAACTTTTGAGGTAAATAAAATTCCATCTAGATGGTCGTTTTCATGTTGGATTACTCTGGCAAAGTAGTTTTCTGTCTTTAGCTTTTTTAAATTTCCATTTTCGTCTTGGTACCTTAGTGTGATTTTTTCAGCTCGCTCTACCTTTCCGTATGTGTTGGGGATAGATAGGCAACCCTCAAAAGATATCACGGTGTTTTTACTTTGAGAAATTATCTCAGGATTTACAAAGATAATATCAACAAATGTGTCATTTCCTATTGGGTCGGTGAAAAACTTTTTGGCAACAAATATCCGTTTACTTACGCCAATCTGAGGGCATGCTAACCCAGCACCTGATGTTTTAGAGGTGTTTAGTGCTTGTTTCAGGCTTTCTACAAGGATTTTTAAGTCTTGATTAAACTTTGTAACCTTTTTAGCTTTAATATTTAAGATTGGGTTTGGTACCGTTACTATTTGCATAAGGTAATTATACTATATCAGTCAAAAAAATATGCCCTTTTTTCATTCAGATACTTGATACAATATACTCTATACACGATACTATATTTATGTTAAATGCAATTTTTGGACTGTTTTCACATGATCTTGGTATTGACCTTGGCACCGCAAATACCTTAATACACGTACGTGGTAAAGGAATATTAATCCGCGAGCCTAGTGTTATTGCTATCCATAAAAAATCTAAAAAGGTTTTAGCAATAGGACAAGAGGCAAAAAATATGATAGGTCGAACTCCTGCTAGTATTATTGCAGTTCAACCACTAAGTGCTGGGGTGATTAGCGATTTTGAATCTACCGAGAAAATGCTTAAGTACTATATTGAAAAGGTTCATCAGAGTAGTAGCAGGTTACCTAAAATCCCTCGCCCTAGGGTGGTAATTGGTATTCCGTCAACTGTAACAGAGGTTGAAGAAAAGGCAGTTATCGATGCTGCTAAATCAGCAGGAGCTAGAAAGGCATATTTAATCGAAGAGCCAATGGCTGCTGCAATTGGTGCAGGGTTAGATGTGCTTGCCCCAAGGGGCAGTTTAATAGTTGATATTGGAGGTGGCACAACAGAGGTTGCAATAATAAGTTTAGGTGGAATAGTTAGTAGTATGTCGTTAAAGGTAGCAGGATACGAGTTTGATCAGGCAATTGCTGACTATATCCGTTATAATTTTAACTTGCTAATTGGAGCTAAAACTGCAGAAGATGTAAAAATTAGAATGACAAACCTTTCCCCAATCTCAAAAAATACAAATGAAAAAGATACGGTAAATGCGTTATCGGGTGAATCGGTTGATAATATGGTAGTAAGAGGGCGGAATTTAAAAACGGGATTACCAGAGGAAATTAAGATTGATAGCAACGATATAACCGAGGCATTAAAAAGGCCGATACAGATAATAATAGATGGGATAAAAGATGTGATTGAAAATACAGCACCAGAGCTTGTTTCTGATGTTATAAAATCAGGGGTGGTGTTAGCAGGTGGTGGAGCGTTACTTAAAGGTTTGCCAGAATTAATGAGTGCGCAGCTTAATACGATAGTTTCAGTAGCAAAAGATCCACTAACCTGTGTAGTTAGGGGCTGTGCAATTGTTTTAGAAGATAAAGGTTTGATGGAGAAGGTGGTTAGGGGGTAGACGTCTAACCGCCGTCCGCCAGCTGGCGGATGAAATGTAAAGCAGAGACGTTGTCCCAAGCGATAGCGCTTATCCGCCTACGGAGAAAAGCATTTTTACATCATCTTCGGGCTTGACCCGTAGATCCAGGCGTCGTCCTCAGCTTGACTGGGGAACCAGAAACAAATAGAATTCTGGATTCCCTTTTTCAAGGGAATGACGGGGGGATATTCTCCGACGTTGCTAACGTCCCGAATGGGGACAAGGGGGTGCA
>JAQBTZ010000108.1 GCA_027624675.1 bacterium | reverse complement strand
CGCTCATCTAAGGAGGAACCTATCTCAGCTCGTCAGCTTTAATAGGTAGATTTACTATTTTTAGACAAGATCAACATAACAATTATTAATCCTATATTCAATCAAGCTAATTTTCTTGGGCTAAGTATTTAGTCACGAGCTGCGAGTCGCGTGGAACGAGGCACTCAACTTTAGCGCAACAAACTTACTTTAAATAGGGAAGGCGTTACCTTTTACATACTTTGAATTAAGTATTGTAAAACCTCATTTTTTTAAAATTTAGAGGGTAGTATAAGGTAACTTTTTAAAGTTATTGTGGCCTGTCATCGACCTCAAATACTTTTTCAAAATAATCTTTTTACGGGCCTTACGGCCCTTACGCCCCACAAAATAAGTTTTGTATAAAAAATAAAATAAAATTTGTTGGTTAAGAGAAGAGTAAAGTAGGGCCGTTCGGGCCGTCATTTGTAGCCATCATTATTTGATTTTTTAGGTTCTAATTGTTTAAGATTATCTTTAATTCTAACCTCATCCGACTTACCTAAATTATATCTCTCTAAATTTAATGGTAGCCAGAAATTATCTGCAAGTTCCCCATTTCCTATTTTAATGTATCTATCAAGATTCCTAATTATCCAAAGTGCAGGATGTTTATCTGATGGTTTATGTTTGCAATCCCCTAATCTTTTGCCGCCAAGATCTTCAAGTGCTTCAGCTAAATAATTTATATTTTCTTTTAAATTGTATTCTGTAACTAAATATTTATGAACCTCGCCTATTGCAATAACATCAGTATTAAAAGGGGTATCTTTTTCATTGATTAAATCTCTGCATAATCTTTTACTTTCTGAACCACTTTTTTTACAAGCTTCATAAAAAAATTCGGTAAGTAAAGCAGTCCCATCAGCACTAAAAGGTTTTTTGTGTTCTGCTTTTTCTTCTGTTGTAAGATTATTATAAGTTTTAATTTTTCTATTAAGCAAATAGTGTTTAACGCATTCAGCTAATTGTTTGCCTGTTTTCAATTCAATATCTAATTGATCCCAATAAAAATGGTACCAACTGTCTTCTAATCTACCGCCCAAAACTTCAACATAAAAATATCTGCCCTCTTTCTCGTCATAACTTAAAGCGTCAGGATAATTAGAAAAGAATAAAACGTTAGTAGTAGTATGAAGCTGTCTATAATCTTTATAGAGCGTTCTCACGCTATGCTCATTTTCAGAAGCCAATAATTTAAATTGGTTCATTAAAAGATTAAGTTTTGCTGTGTCACCTTTTAAATAAATTTCATCCACTAAAACTAAAAGCTTTCTATGTAAAAAGGTTTTGCCTTTATCTAATGCAGCTTTAGTGTCTATCATTTGAGCATAATCTTTATGATGAATTTTTTGCATAGTATGGAACAATGTTCCTTTACCAACTCTCTTACTTCTGGACGCATAAAAAGGAATTTGTCGGATTTTTTTTCCAGGCTCTTGTACTGTTGTTGCTAAAAAATCTAAAAGCCACTCAATATATTCTTCTGTTCCATTATTTAAATGCCCAACCAATTCTAAAAATAGTTTAATATTCATATTATATTCGTCACACTTATCTGGTCCCAATGCTTCAACCCCCTTTGGTTTGTAATCGTTAAGGAATAATTTTTTATCTTCAATAATGATTGGATTGTTAGGTTTATAAAGATCAGGTCTAAATGCTGTACTTTCAACAATAACCTTATCAGGGTTTTTTGAGTAAATTAGAGACGGCTTCTGTTTAAATAAATGTTGAAATGTTTGATTGATCGAGTGCTCATTGTATTGGTCCCACGTTTGACAATCCCAATAGATATCTTCTTTTTTACAAAAAACAATTTTCTTTTGAAAAGTAATCTCTTGGCCAGAATCTTCAGGCGGTTCATATTGTTTAAGTATTTTTTCATTTTCTGGTTTTTCAATAACTTCCGCAAGCAACTCACTAATACTTAAAGCAACTCCAGTTAAATCTTTTGTATACTTGGAATAATTATTTACCAGATATTTTAAATCGTATTTATGAGATTGATCCCTTGCGTGCTCAACTTCACTAGGTGCTTCAGGTGTGTTAAAATTATTATTAATATCATCAAGAAAATTTAAAGGTTTGTACGCAGTATGTTTTAAATACAAAGCGATATTAAATAAATGTTTTTGCCTACCACCATTTCCAGAAGTTAGTCCAACTGAACCGCTAATCAAAGGGTGCTTTCTATGATTGTATCTAAATTGGAATTGTTCTGGTGTTAAAACTTCACCGCGCGGGGAAAAGCATTTAGTCCCGTCATAAAATCTAGGTAAGAATAAATGACCACCTGGTGTTTTTTTATCTATGCTATAACTTGTGGGAAGGCATTTATCTTTATCCATTTTCCAGTTTAGTCCTAAAAATATTTTTAATAGATGATCTTTTCTTTGTTGTGCTTCAAGCACATCTATTGGCTGATCAAAAAATTTATAATAATGCCAACGACCTGAAGTAGACTTGAAAGCAAAAATTTGATTGTCTATAGCCCAAACACCACCACAAGCTATTTTAGGATCTACATCTTCGTCTCGATCAAAACCGATCCAACGACATACTGCTCTATCTTCTTTCGTATATTCAATTGGCGATAGACCAAAAAATACTTTTTCATTATTAATAGTTAATTGGTTTCCTTCTAAATGCTTCTCAAATGGAATTTCACCGTAAACCATAATTGCAGTTTTTTTTGGGGGATTTGAAGTTTTATCAAAACCTTTAAACGCAATATATCTATCTTTATTTCCAGAATAAATTTTCTTATAAAATTCAATAAAGTTTGTGTTTGTCATAAAAATAGTAATTTTTTTTAATCCATACCAAGCAGATAAGCTAACCCCTGAGCTGGCTCTTTCTTTTTTTCTAATAATTTTTCGAAGCTTCGATCTGTTTCTTCAGTTTGTTTTCTAAACAAACGCATATCTTCGAGATCGCTGTAAAATTTTACTGATTCTGCGAC
>JAQBTZ010000107.1 GCA_027624675.1 bacterium | reverse complement strand
TAAATCAGAAATACAAGAAAAACAACTTGATGAAATTCCACAAAATAACTTACAAACAACAAACCCAGAAGTTAGTAATAAAAATACTCAAATTGAAGCTTCTGAACCAATAGATATCTTAAGTTTGCCAAACAAAATTAATTCTTGGAATTTATTGAAAGAAAACTGGAAATGGTTTTTTACTGACAAAAATATAAAACATACGGTAAGCCTTGTTCATCTATCTCCTTCTCACCAAAAACTAGGATTCTTTTATTACCCAGAAGATCATTCGCTTGGTGAAAATGTACTAGCAATTTTAGATGTTGAGAAAAAATTTGTAACAGAAGCTTATCGAGGTGATACATGGACATCAAACTGGGAATGGAAAGGTAACGAAGCAGTTATTGTGCGACGTAGTTGTGGAACTGGATGTATGGCAGCAACTGTGATTGATATACAAACTCAAGAAATAATTGAAAAATATCAAATATATTAGCCCTATTTCCCATTCGCCTTTTTCCAGTCTTTGAAAAAGCCATAATGAACTACACTTAAGACAAACGCCACTACCCCACCAACAAGTAATAATGCTAATAGTTTAGATTTTCCTGCGGTAAACAATGCTAAAGAGCCTGTAAACATAGTTATCCCCCAGTAAAATGTAGCAATTTGTGGGATTGACCAGCCTTTTTTATCTAGCAAATAATGGTGCAAATGTGCCCTATCCCCCCATGTTGGCATCCTCTTTTGCATTATTCGTCTAACCATAACTAACACTGCATCTAAAGTTGGTACTAGTAGTATAAGTACAGCAGTTGCGACTTTTGCGTTTGTTAAAATTGAGAGTGAAGCAATAATTAATCCTACAGCAGTTGTTCCAAACCCCCACATTAATTTTTGGGGATACCATGTGTACGGCGCCAGACCTAATATTGCGCCCGCTGTTATAACAGCAAGCATTGCAGTTTCAAACTGTTCTGGTTCTATCTTTACTATCTTAATCGAGATTAAACCTATAACTAATGCAGTTATACCTGCTACCCCTGAAAACTGACCATCAACACCACTTGACCAATTAATCATATTTGCAACCCATAAAAACCAGAAAAATGTAAATAAATCTGCAAGTAAAACAATATGATGCGTTCCTATAAAATTTACAGGAATAATAATACTATCTAGCTGTACTGTGCCACCAAATGGATTGTTAAAGAAAAAAAAGCCTACACCAAAGCCGATTATTGCAAGTATTGCAATTGGTAATAAAACTAGTAATCTAACGTTTCTGTTTAAATCATATTTATCATCAATTACCGCTACAACACCTGCAATAGTTGCACCAATTACTATTCCTAAAACCTTTTTTGGAAACCCAATAAATATCGCAGTACCTATAATAAATGCTAACAAAAAGGGAATAGACCCTCCCCTTGGCACACTTGTTTTAATTAACATTGCAGGGTGTTTATGTTTTTTGGGATCATCAACTGCACCAATTAACTTTATAAATTTTATTGATAACGGAGTAATAAAATATGAAATCGCAAAGGTAACTATAAATGGGGTTATTAAACTTTTATATTCTGGTGAAATAATACTTGGAGCTAGAAATAAAAAGCTATCTGAGATTATATACAACGACCAAAGCAAATATATATTGGATACAACTGCAAAAGCAAAAAATGGATACACTAACTGTTTCTGTGTTTTAATAAATTTTGACGATATCAGATTTAAACATAAAAATATCCATGTCATTAATACTGGTATTGCATATAAGTTGTTAGGAGAAGATAGTATTTTCTCACCTTTTGGCATTGAATACCAAAGTGGAATAAGCTCTGGAGCAAAAGGGAGTTTTAACCAGACAAACACGTAAGTAAAAATGTTGACCAGAAACAGTAACAGTAGTATTACTGCTAACCTTTTATGTGTAGAAAAAAAATATAACATATTTTATTTTTGTAAGTAAGGCATTACGGCAAGTGATTTTCCCGAGATAATATCTAACGTTGCACCACCTGCCAAACTTATGTACTTAAAGTTTGATATATCATCAAATTTATCAATTAAGGTTATAGAGTCACCACCTGCAATTAACCCTAATCCATCATATTTTTTCATAAAACTAAGTATTGCTCTAGAACCTAAACTATACTCATCTTGCTCAAAAACACCTATAGGCCCGTTCCAAAAAATTGTTTTAGTTTTTTCTAAAATCTCCTTATACATAGTAATTGTTTGTGGTCCAATATCTTTTATCTGAAAATTATCGATTTTTCCTAACTGATCAATTCGAATAGCTTCATTTTTTCCATTAACATCTATCATAAAATCTATAGGTAAAATGATATTGCTATTTTCTACTCCTTTTATACCATTTGGTATAACTAAGTCTATCTGTTTTTTATCACTTAATATATCTGAAACAATCTGCTTAATATCTTGATTTCCAGTTTGAGCACCATCTACAAATGTGTTTTCTACATAAGACTGTGCAATGTTAAACCCCTGTTGGTATAAAAACGCATTCGCAACCCCACCACCAACTAACACTACATCTGCAATATTAGCTAATTTTTTAATTGCTAACACCTTATCAGACACCTTTGCTCCACCTATTACCGCTACAAATGGTCTTTCTATTTCATCTATTATCTTTGTAATCTGCGTGTACTCTTTTTCAAAATACAATCCTGCAACTGCATCTAAATGCCTAAGGATTCCGGTTGTAGAGGCGTGTTTTCTATGGGCTTGCGGAAATGCATCAAATACTATTGCGTCCATACCAACTACAAGTTTTTTTGCAAACTCATCATCATCTGCTGTCTCTTCTTTATGAAACCTTACATTTTCTAGCATTACAACTTCACCAGCCTTTAAACTTTTAACCACATTTGTAACTTGCTCCCCTACACAGTCGTCTAGCTTTATAACTTTCTGATTTAATTTCTCAGAAAGATAACTAGCATGCGCAGTTGTTTTCAGATCTTCAACTACCTTA
>JAQBTZ010000106.1 GCA_027624675.1 bacterium | reverse complement strand
ATATTGTTGAAAGGTCATTAATTGCAGACAGTGGTCCGCCAGCTGACGGATTAGTTACCTGGAAATATACAAATGTTACTGATGAAAACAGAATTACAATGATTAGCGCAAAGTAGACAAGCTTTTTGGACATGCATTAATTGTATCACAAGTTACAAAAGGGTAAAAAACAAAGACCCTCGATAAATCGAGGGTCTTTATTATACGTTTTCAAGTTATTTATTTAAGAGTTACTGTTGCACCTGCTTCTTCTAATGTTTTCTTGTAAGCTTCTGCGTCATCTTTCTTAACACCCTCAGCAACCATTACAGGTGCTTTTTCAACTAGTGTTTTAGCTTCTACTAGTCCTAGTGCTTGGTTAATTGTTCGAACTGCTTTAATAACAGCAATCTTATTTGATCCACCGCTTGTTAACTCAACATCAAACTCTGTTTTTTCCTCTACTGCTTCTGCAGCAACAGCTGGTCCTCCTGCCATCATCATTGGTGCTGATGAAACGCCGAATTTTTCTTCAAGTACTGCTACTAAGTCGTTTAGTTCTAAAACTGACATTTTCTCAACTAATTCAACTACTTTTTCTGCATCTTTTGACAACTTGCTTGTGTCAACAGCTGCTTCTGTTTTTGTTTCTTCTGCCATAATATTTTTTTCTTAATTTATTACTTTTGTCATGCTGAATCCGCCAGCTGGCGGAAGTTCAGCATCTAGTTTTTTTAGACCCTGAAACAAGTTCAGTGTGACGTTATTACTACTGTTTATCTGCAATAGCCTTTAGTGCATGTACACCCTTCGCATAACTGCTTCGGGTATTGACTCTTTTTAAACTGATTTTGCATTTTTTTCTATCTTTTGTTGCAAAATTGCGTAAGAAAGGTATACAAATTTGCTACTTGGATTGCCAATTGTTCTAACAAATCTTGTTGTTGGATTTTTTAATGTTCCAACTAGCTTTGATAATAACTCTACCTTTGAAGGTAGTTTTGAAAGTGCTTCTACTCTTTCTTTTGATAAAATCTCATTTCCTAAAAATCCTAGTTTTACAACCGGAAGTTTAAACTGATTAATATAATCAAAAAGTGCTTTTACAGGAGCTATTGCGTCCTCTTTTGCGGTAATCATTAGTGTTGGTCCTGCAATTGATTGTTCTAATATATCAACACCAATATTTTCTTTGATAGCTTTTCTTATTAGTGTGTTTTTATATACTCTTGCATTTGCATTTGCCTCGTCTAGTTTTGCTCTTAACTCGTTTACCTGGTTAACATCAAGCCCAGAATAGTCTGCAAAAACGATTGACTTAGCGCTTTTTACGTTTTCTTCGAGATTTGTATAGCTCTTTTTATTTAATTTATTTGGCATAATATGTTTGTTGAGGGAAAGATAAAGAAGCTTACAATACTAAGTATAAGTTCTTAAAATTCCCTCGGTAGGATTTATGAAAACTGCTTTTCACCCACGGTCTTTAGGACAAGAAAGATTTTATCAGAGATTTAATATAATGCAACAGTTTTGTATTTCACCCTTCTGGTATATCCTAAATGGTATTGCAAGCGACTAAGCTCGTAAACTCGCTAAGTCTTGTGGTTCACCCTAAAGGGTATTGCAAGCGACTAAGCTCGTAAACTCGCTAAGTCTTGTGGTATAATTTGAATATGAAAAAAATAAGTAGTAAAACAAGTGATGTATTTGGTATCTGGGAAAATAGGGCTGATATAACAGATGATTGGATTGATAAAAAAAAGATTAGAAAGACTAAAATATCTTTATGGAGATACTTGTAGTATTTGGTGAAGTTCTACCAAACCCTCCAGTTACTCTGCATCATCTTTACTAATATATTATTTGTAATAAGTAGGCTTAATACAGCTTTGTTAAAGCTAACTACATGTGTCCCAAAATGTTTTGAGCGTAAAATGCATTGCCCACCTTTTAATCTGTGCTTGCAATCCTCGTTAATATGTCTTGCCTTTTCATCATTGTAAAAACTAAGTTCATCTTTTTCAGAAGCAGTTACCCAGGGAAAGGTAGTTTGAGAGATAATTGTTTGTGTCATTTTAATCTTTCAAAAATTTCTACATAATACTAGGGAGCGTCACAAAATAACTTTTTCAGTTATTTTGGGTTACGACCCCTTGTGCCACATCAATCAATGAAAAGATAGAAAGATTATTTTGTTATGTGGCCTAAATCAATCTTAATAGATATTACGAAACATTTCTTGAAAAATCACTTACTAATCGGCAACAAACACTTAACAACATCTTATATTTATGTAATAGTCTATAGGGTAGGGGGGCGTCCCGCTGCCGAGATTGAAACAGAAAGCGGAGACCAAAATTCTTCGAGCGAAGCCTCCGTCAGACGAGGCGAAGTCGAGAAGGGTTCTCCACAAGGTCGAACGGTAAGCGATGGGGAAGTGGGACAGGGAAGCTCAACGTCGGACCTGCCTGCGCAGGCAGGGCAATGTCGGGACTGGGACGGACTGGGACGTCAAAATCGGTATCAATTTCGGCACTGGGACGTATTATGGCTCGAAAATTGTCTGAAAGTTCGATAAATCCTGAAGATTTAATGCACTCTAGCTACCGTGAGCATGTAGTAAAATATCTTGTTGGAATTATATCGGTGCAAGAATCAGTTGTGGTAGTGGCAGAGAGGGGATATGGCCTAAGCCGATTACTAAGATTTATTACATACGGACATTATCCAGTTAAACCGTTATCTGAAATCAGATTAATTTATTTAAATATGCTCGATTTTACTGCAACAAGTGCAGGTGATTTTATTAGTCACCTTAATGAATATTTAGATAATAAAAAGAAAAATGAAAGCTTATGTTTCATAATTGACGAGCTTGGTTTGGATCGTCAATCCGAAACTTATTTTAAATTACTAAAAGGATTTAGAGGAAAAGATAGAACTCATATCTCATTTATTTTAGGAATAAGTCTTAACAAACAGAAAGATTTTGATATCAAAAATCCCCCAAACTATATAGAGGATTTAGTTG
>JAQBTZ010000002.1 GCA_027624675.1 bacterium | reverse complement strand
TAAACCTTGCGCAGTTAACATCTCTTTAATATTTTTAATCTCAGCTGCAACATCTTCATTTGAAATTTCTATATTTTCATTTTTTGCCTTTTCTGCGATTAATCGTTGAACTATAATAGAATCCAAAGCTTGCTTTGCACCTTGTTTCTCTAGCTCTTTCATAAGTTCTATTCTAGTTATAGGTTTTCCATTAACAGTAGCTACAATAAACTCACCTTTATATTTGTATGCAAAAAACCCTACTAAAACTAAAACTAGTAGTATTAGTATCTGAAAAAAATTAACCTTTTTAACAAAACTAACTACATTTTTTACTGATGATACTTTTTCTTGATTCATTTCTTTTCGATTTTCCATATTTTTCTTTCTAAATTAAAACTTAAACACTATAGGTAATTTAACCATAATACTTTATTTTTTTAAAGTGTACAAATTATTATCTAAAATATCCCTAAAGGATTAATTAAACCAACTGCGACCAAAGCTGCCAAAAGATTAAATATTGCAAAGAAAATAATAATAAATCCAGCAGTCTTAAAAAATAAACCAGATTGTAGGTTTTTAGATAATTTAACAGATGCAAAACTAATTAGTGCTAATACTGGCAAAGTCCCCAACGAAAAAACCAGCATAGTCATTGCACCTGATAGCACGTCACCTGTAGCTAGTGCATAAACTTGCATTGACTGTGTAAATCCACAAGGTAGAAAAAAAGTAGACATTCCTAATAAAATTGGAGTTAAACTGTTAAATTTACCCTCAGAAACATTAAACCTTAATCTGTTTGGTATCTTAATTTGTAATTTTCTAACAAACGGAAAAGCCTCTAATAAGTTTAGACCCAATACCACCATTACAAAAAATAGAACCAAACTAATCAGAAATGTAGTAGTAGATGTTAATGTAAAAGCGGAACCAATCAAACCTATTACACCTCCTAAAATAAGAAAGCTTAAAACTCTAGAGACATGAAACGTAACTAAAGGTAAATAACTATTTTTATTAACCTTTGCATACGAAGATGAAAGGCTTAAGACCAGCCCTCCAACAACTGCCATACATGTAGATAAAGAAGCAATAACACCAATAAAAAAAACAAATGGCAAGGTTACCTGATTTGCATTTAATAAATTTACAACTCCAAGTTTTTGAAGAAGTATAAAAGATCCTAAAAATAAACATGCAATAAAAAATGCTAATCCAAGTTCTTTATAATTAGTTTTTTCATTAATAACTTTTTCATTATGTAACGAGTACCCAAGATCTTTCAGTAATAAATCTAAATCATTTTTAATCTCAGTTGGATCAACTTCTGTATTAAAATTTATTACAACTTTACTATCTTTTAAATTGGCCTTAACATCTTTAATACTTTTGTGTTTAGCAATACTATCCTCAACAACTAACTCACATGATCCACAATGCATTCCTTTAACGTAATATTCAAAAAATTGAATCTTTATATTTTCAATCATAATGATTTATACTTTAGTCTTAACGAATTTGAAACTACCGATACGCTACTAAGTGACATTGCAAGTCCTGCAAAAACAGGGTTAAGTAAGACACCCCAAAATGGGTATAACAAACCTGCAGCAATAGGGATTCCAATTATGTTGTAAATAAATGCCCAGAACAAATTTTGTTTAATAGCACTCATCGTAAACTTTGAAAGCTTTATTGCTTTTAAAATTTTAGATATATCCCCCTTAAGCAGGGTAAGTTCTGCAGATTCAATTGCAACATCAGTTCCAGTTGCCATTGCTATTCCAACATCAGATTGAGCAAGTGCAGGAGCATCATTAACTCCATCTCCAACCATTGCAACTATTAAACCAGTTTTTTGTAACTCTTTAATCTTGTCAGCTTTTTGATTAGGTAATACTTCTGCAATTACTTCGTCTATGCCCACCTGATCAGCAATATATTTAGCCGTTTGTAGATTATCCCCAGTTAATAATATGACCTTAATATTAAGTTTGTGTAACGCAGTTATTGTGTCTTTGGCATTATCTTTCAATGTATCGGCAATCCCAATAACACCAATTACGCTAGCTTCTTTAACTAAAAATACTGGTGTTTTACCTTTATTTGTTAGACTATCAATCATTGATATATCAAAATCAATATTTAAATCTTCAATCAACTTTAAATTACCTGCATAATATTTAACCCCATCAATCTTTGCGGTAAGTCCCTTACCTTCTATAATTGAAAAATCAGTAATACTACTTAATGTTAATTTCTTTTCAGTTGCCTTTTTTGTAACAGCTAACGCTAATGGATGTTCTGAATTTTCCTCAATAGAGGCTAAGATTTGTAAAATCTGATCTTCAGTAAAATCTCCAGTTTTTATAACATCTGTAACCTCGGGCAATCCCTTTGTTAACGTCCCTGTCTTGTCCGTAACGATTGTATTAACCTTATTTAACTTTTCTAACCCTTCGGCATTTTTAACTAATATTCCGTTTTCTGCTCCTTTACCTGTTCCTACAATAATTGCAGTTGGCGTTGCCAAACCTAATGCACAAGGACAAGCAATTACTAATATCCCAATAAACGAAAGCAGCCCAATTGATAACGCCTGACTAAAAGGAAGGAAAAATGATCCAACAATGACCCAAACAAGTAGTGTTACTACTGAAAGAACTAAAACGATTGGAACAAAAATTGCAGAAATTTTATCGGCAAGCTTCTGAATTGGAGCTTTACTACCCTGAGCATCTTCAACCATCTTAACAATTTGTGATAAAACAGTATCAGAGCCAATCTTAGTAGACATAAACTTTAACATCCCTTGCTTATTTATTGTTCCTCCAATAACCAAATCTCCAATAGATTTATCCGTTGGAATTGACTCGCCTGTAATCATTGATTCATCAACAGATGAGTAACCCTCAACCACCTTTCCATCAACAGGAATCTTAGTGCCAGGTTTAACAATAATAAGTTCACCAACTAAAACCTTTTCAACTGGAATTTCTACCCTTTCTCCATTTCTTTCTACTAACGCAGTTTTAGCCTGTAAATTTAACAACTTTTCTATAGCCTCACCTGTTTTAAGTTTAGATTTTGACTCTAAATATTTACCTAATGTAATAAAACCAATAACAATAATTGTTACATCAAAATAAGTATGTTCAACATTTATATATTTTTGTAAAAAAGTCTCGAACGTGATTACCAAAATACTGTATAAGTAAGCAGTTAAAGTCCCGATACCCACTAAAGTATCCATATTTGCAACTTTGTATTTTATAAATCTAACAACAGCTTCTAAATAAACAGCTCCTACAACAAATAAAGTATATGTTGCAAATAAAGGTAAAATATGATGAACAAATTCACTTGTACTAAAAGTCATTTCCGGAACAAATTTATATGTAGCAAGAATTTCCCAACCCATTACAAGAAAACTAAAAACTATAAGGGGGATAACAATTATAACCTTTTTCTTAAGACTTTCTAACTCCTTAAGTTTGTCTTGCTTACTCTGATCTAACCCTAAATGTTCTGAATGATCCATTCCACTCATAACAGTTCCATCTGCCATTGTATGTGCTTCTTCTTTAATATTTAACGTATAACCCAAAGGTTCAATTTTTTTACCTAAATCTTTAAGGTTTACTTTAGAATCATCAAACTCAATCTTTAATTTTTCTGTAGCGTAATTAACCTGACAACTTTTAACCCCATCCTCTTTTAACAAAGTTTTTTCGATTATCATCGCACAACTAGCACAGTGCATACCTTTAACTCCAGCATTATATTCCATTAACTTTTCCCTCCTAATTTAATTACATCCAACACCTCTTTTACTAAATCCTTTTTTATTTTGGTATCTGCAGAACACATCCCCTCTATAAAACAGGTGTTTAAATGATTTTCTAATATCTTGCTTGAAGCTGATTTTAATAATCCATTTACAGATAAAATCTGCTGTAGGATATCAATACAATACCTATCATCTTCAATCATTTTTAAGATATTATTAATACTAGTTTGTGCTTTTTTTAATGCAATTTTAGAATTTTTCTTTGAATTAACCATATTAATTAAAAATCATATTAAAACTGTACATACCCATCGAGCAGGTTCCCAATAATTTGGTCCCAGCAGTTTGAACTCCTAATGCAATTTCAATACTCCCAGTAGGTGGAAGGTTTTTTCGAATATTAAGTTTAGGAATATTAAATGCAGAACTACAGTCAAAAGTACTAGATGTTTTGATCCTTAAGATAGTTTCCATACCCGCCTTTGCGTTAATAACAGAAGGTGCGTAACCTCCTTTTGCTGTTACATCAAGATACTGAGTCCCTTCAACTGTAACTGTGTTTTTCGCACCTAAAACTTCATTTTGTTCAG
Organism: bacterium; assembly: GCA_027624675.1. GTDB lineage: Bacteria > Patescibacteriota > WWE3 > 2-01-FULL-39-13 > JAQBTZ01 > JAQBTZ01. The sequence goes on along the minus strand of JAQBTZ010000002.1, from coordinate 15,018 downwards.
CATTATTACCTCCAGAAACCACTTTAAAAAAAACAAATAAAATAACGACAATAACTATTAAAAATAGATAAACTGTAATTTTGGATTCAGGATTTTCTTTCATGATCCACTAAGATTAGAGTAAAAAATAAAAGAAGTCAATACCTACCCCCTAGGTGTGATTATAACAAGACTTTACCCTGCCTTAACACGGCAAAACTGCTTTTATCTAGTTTTATAACAGTAGATGGCTCGGACTGCATAACCCCATTCTCAACATATAAATCAATTTTAGATCCAAACAGTTTAATAGCCTCATCGACAGTTTTGACAGGTGGCTGACCTGAAATATTTACAGTAGTAGAGGTAATTGGCCCAACTTGTCTTAAAATATCAATTAATAATTGATTAGCTGGAATTCTAAATCCTAAAGATTTTATACCCCTATGTAAATATGAAAACTTTTCATCAGTTACATCAAACACTACAGTAAGTGATGCAGGCCAATTCAATTTCAAAAAATTTAATTGATAATCGTTTAATTTTATTCCAAACTTTTCTAACTCTGATATATCTGAGATTAAGATTATAAAAGGCTTATTATTTTCTCGCTGTTTTAGAGTATATATTTTCTCAACTGATATTGGACTTAAAGCTAAACACGAAAAACCGTACAAGGTATCGGAAGGCAGAACAATAACTTTGCCTTCTTTTAACGAATTTGTTATTGCATCAATATTGCTATATATAAACTCCACTATCATAGTTTATAAGAATCTTATACCTTTAAATCTAAAGCTCCACGCAAGTATTGATGTAACAAAGAGCTAATTAATGTTTGGTATGGCACACCTGACTCTTCTGCTCTAGTTTTAAGTTTCAATAAATCCTTTTCGGCAATTCTAACACTAATAGCTTTAGATTTTAAAGTTGTATTATAGGCAGTAGCAGAAGCATCTTTTAACATATCCTTATAATTTGCTGGTCTTTTAAATGTAATAGCATTCTCGATTGAATCTCTTAAAATAGCTTCATATTTATCTAAAGGTTCGTATATATTATTTTTGTTCATAAAGTTTTTTAAATTTTCTACTGGGATAAATCGTTTTTAAAAAAATCTTTTCTTCATCTTGCACAAAAGGTACACAATAAACATATTCACCTGATTTAACAACATACATAAACTGGTGAGAGAATTTATCTTGATTGGGATTCTCTAGAACATCCAATAAATTCCCACTATTAATCTCAATAATTATTTGCTCAAAACCTATATCCCTTTTTGATTTAAGAATGTTATTTTTTTCTTCATCCCAATCGTAATACATTAACATACATTGTATATACAGTGATGGCAATTGTCAACAAAATATTGCAATTTCAAACGCAAAATGTAAAATTACTCTCGATAAAAAAAATATTTAAACTCACTCTAATCATCATATCTATTTGTTTAATTTTGATATTATTGTTCATAAGTCTATATTTTTTACCCCAATCAAAAAAATCAACACTGATTTCACAAGTTATCAATTTGACAGATGATCTTGAGTCAAAAAATTGTAAAAAACTTGCAATTAAAATTTTAGAAAGTAAAAATGATAAACATCCTTTTAGTCGTTGTAAGCAAGAAACTTATAAAGTAACTAATAACGGAAAATCAATCACAAGAGTATATGTAGTTGCCGGAATAGTAGACAAACAGTGGGAATTTGAATGTGGATTTATGGCCGACTGTACAACAACTGTGCGATGGTTTGATAGCGAAGAAAATCTCTTTGACTTTTTAGACTTACCAGATACGGTTAATCATGATCCTGCAGTATATACATTAGGTTGTGGAGAAATTAACTCTTCATCCATTTATGACGTTGAGATAAATCCTGAATTAGTATATGAAAATGGGAAATATTGGTGGAAAACTGAATATAACAATACCTCTACAAATACAAAAAATGATTCTTGCATAATTAACGGGACTTCTCTTGTTGGTTATAAAGAAGTTTTATCAAATATTAAAGTTAAATATTTGGTTGACACTGAAAACTGTTCTTCTGATTTACATACACCGTGTAGAACAGCTAAAGCCCTAAATACAAAATCTGTTGAGGCATGCAACAATGACTTCACTTGTATATCTAACTATATTTCACAAACTGGAGATACAACTCTTTGTGGAACAGAAGCAAATTTCGGAAAAATTGACTGTGAAAGACTTTTTACTATAAATCCACTTTAATTTCTTAATTTAAATATTTTTGGTCGGGGTGACAGGACTCGAACCTGCGACCTCAAGACCCCCAGCCTTGCGCGCTACCATCTGCGCTACACCCCGATTATTTCAACCTTTCTTTTTGTTTATTAGATTCTAAAAAATTCTCCCCTGTTATAACACTTTTTCCTGTTTTATTTTTCAGTGCAACCCGTGCATCTTTGGCAATTTTGCCACCCTTTTTAGCTGGTACTTTATTTTCTTCGATTCCCTTAGCTTTTTCTGTTTCTGCAATTCTTCTAGTAGAAAGTTCTGCAAGTGCAGTAAAAATCAGCTCTTCTTCACTCATATGGTCTCTTAAATTTTGTGTTTTTAAACCTTTTAGGTTTTTGTGATCTTTTATAGACAGCTCACTCCACTCTTGATGGATAATATTTGTAAGTATTGCAAACTCCTCACCTTTTTTAACTGCGTTGTTACTCCAATAATCGGTAAATTTATTTCTAGTTTCCTGCCCCATCATTCTCTGTTGAATCCATTTTTCACTTCTTCCTTGTTTTTGCCAAAACTCACGAGAACGATTTAAAGCTTTTTCTGGATCAGTCATTTCCTGCATTCTTTCATATCCAACTCTAGCTAGCCAGAGTTTAATTGGCTCTGCTTTTTTACTTGGTACTGACTGTACTAAACGCAATAAGGTTTCAACATTAGCAACATCTGTTTTATAAAATTTTCCATCAGAAGATTGCATTTTCAGTTGGTTCATTATAATGCCTTCGAATTTTAAAGTTTTCAAAAATTGCTAGCGAGTTTTGATTTTTTTTCATTTTTGTTTAGTTATAAAAACACTAATTGGATTGTACTGGTGATATTATAAAGCAAAATGAAGATTGAACAAAACTTCTACACACTCCGTGTATTTCTACAAAGTAGTTATATAATATTTTTTCGGAAAAATGTTTATCGTTTTGAGTATTGTGGTCGTTTTCGTGCCTTGACCAAAAAGTATTTCTTTCTCTCTTTTACCTTTGCGTTTGTCGTTAATAAACTAAACTTTCTAAGTTGTGGCCTGTTTTCTCCATCATATTTTAACAATGCTTTTGAGATTGCAAGCTGTATTGCTTCGATTTGTCCTGTTATTCCACCACCTGAAACTTTAATTGAAGCTGAAAAATGTGATTTTGGGTGAGAAACACCTACTGCATGAAATGGTTTTAGATAAATTAAATGAGGTTCTATTACATCCTTAAAATATTCATCAATTAACATTCCATTTACTAATATATCGCCTCTGCCTTCAAACATCCAGACTCTTGCTGTAGAACTCTTTCTTCTTCCTACTCCTGGCCAAAATTTTTCTTTTCCTTTTAATGCTTTTTCAACTTTTTTCGTAACTTCTGCAAATCCATCAATCTCAATAAGGTTTTCTGGATCTTCTTCGTTTATTTCAACAGTTTCTTTAACTTCTGCTTCCACAACTTTGATTACCTTTTCAACTTCTTTATTCTTTTTAGTTACTTTTTTTACTGCTGGTGTTTCCTTTTTTGGCATATTTAGTTGGCTTGTCCTTGATGTGGATGTTCCTCACCAGGATATACATATAAATTGTTTACAAAACTACTGGTTAATCTATTTACTGGTAACATTCTTCTTACTGCATCTACTATTACTTGACCTGGTCTTCTAACTAATCTTGTTGCAAATGTTTCTTGACTTAAACCTCCAGGAAAGCCTGAGTGCCAGTAATACATTTTCTTTTCTGCCTTATTTCTAGTAAGTTCTACAAAACTTGCATTAATAACAATTACCTTATCACCTACCACATAATTTCGTACAAACGAAGTTTTCCCTTTTCCCATTAATAAATCAGCAATCTCTGTTGCTACTCTACCCAATACCTTACCCTTAACATCTACTACATGCCAATTTGGTTTACTATCTGTTATTGCTATCTTTGTTTGTTTTGTTACGTTCATTGTTCTACTTACTTTCTTTTTTTACAGTTTTTGGCTTTTTAACTTCTTTTGCTTTTGCCACTACTACTTTTTCTTTTAATGGGGTTACCCATTTTATAAAAGCCATCTGAGCATTATCACCTAATCTTTTAGAAGTTCTTTGTACTGATGTAAATCCACTAACTCTGTTAGTAAATTTAGGAGCAATTTCTTCTATTAATTTACTTGCATAAACTGGGGATCCTAATCTTGAGATTAAAATTCTTCGATCATTTAAGTTTCCTCTTCTAGCAAATTTCATTAACTTATCAATTACCTGTCTTGTGTCTTTTGCCTTATACAAAGTTGTCTCAATAACTCCATGCTCAATCAGATTTATCGCAAGCCCTTTAAGCAAGGCTGTTCGTTGTCCTAAATCTCTATTAAACTTTCTTCCCTTTTTTACCTTATGTGTCATTTAGTTATATTCATTTTGTCTAATACTTTTTTGATATCTTCAACTGACTTTTCTCCTAAACCCTTAATTGCTGAAAGTTCATCAAATTCTCTGTTTAAAAGCTCTTTAACTGTGTTAATCTTTGCTTTCTTAAGCGCGTTTATTGTTCTTGTAGGTAAATCTAATTCTTCAACTTGTAATGAGCTGTCTTCGTTTGAATCTAGTTCTGCTTGGCTTTCGTCTGATACTTCTACTTCTTCAATCTCATCTGGTCCATCATTTATCTTTGAAAAAAACTTTCTTAAAATCCCTGCTGATTCGACTAATGCTTCTTCTGCTGTTATTGTTCCGTCTGTGTCAATCTCAAATATTAATTCATCAAGTCCACCTTGTCTTCCAACTCTAGTAGGAACAACAGTATATGCAACGTTAATTACTGGGCTAAATATAGCATCTATCAACATAGCTCCAACTTTACTTATCTCCCTTGATTCTACTGGGCTAAATCCTTCACCATTTTCGACTAGTAGCTCTACTTCAAAACTTGACTTGTCTTTTGTTAAGGTTGCAATTACCTGATCTTTATTAACTATTTGCACATCTGCATTTATTTCAATATCTGCTGCTGTAATAACTCCTACACCTTTTTTAGAAATTTTTAATTTTGCTGATCCTTGACTTATTGATTTTACTTTAATTGACTTAAGATTCATTGCAATCTCAACCATATCTTCTTTAATTCCATCAATTGAAGAAAACTGGTGTGAAACACCTTTAATGGTAGCTTCTGTTATTGCAGAACCTTTCATAGATGAAAGCATTACTCTTCTCATTGTGTTTCCTAGCGTAAACCCATACCCAGTTGGAAGTGGGGACATCGAAAATTTGCCATAATTTGGCTTTTCTTCGATTATTTTAATATTTAGATCTCTTGATGTCAGCATATAATTTACTCCTTATTTTATAAAAAACTAATTACTTTTACTACCTAGAATAATACTCAACAACCAATTTTTCATTAAATTCTTGGTCGATCATATCACGTGTTGGGAGGCTTAATATTGTACCAGTTTTTTTACTTTTATTCCACTCTAACCACTCAACTGGGTTTAATTCGAAGTCAGCATTTACTGTAACCTTATCATTTGCAGGTGAGATTTTATCGCCTACTTTTACGCTATAAGAAGAAATATCTACTACTTTTCCATTAACACTAATCTGTTTTGAATTAACCATATTACGTGCTTGAGGCCTTGTAACCGCTATGCCTAACTTAAATACTACATTATCAAGTCTAGACTCAAGCGTTACTAAAAGCTTTTCACCTGTAATTTCATTACTTTTTGATGCTTGTAAGTAATATTTCTTAAACTGTTTTTCAAGAACACCATATACTCTTTTTATTTTCTGCTTTTCTCTTAATTGATTACCGTAAACGGAAGGTCTTTTTCTAGATTTACCATGCTGTCCTGGTGGTTGAGCAAGTGCTGCAGCTATCTCTGGGCTGTTTTTTCGAACTGCCTCACCAAATATGTCTACACCCTCTCTTCTACTTAATTTTCTTTGTGATCCTGTATATCTTGCCATAGTTTATATTCTCCTTCTCTTTTTAGACCTACAACCATTATGTGGAATAGGTGTTAAGTCAATTATACTTAAAACATTAAGCCCGCCAGCCTTAATACTCTTTATTGCTGACATCCTACCATTTCCAGCACCTTTAACGACAATAGCAACCTCTTTTAATCCCATATTATATGCATCTCTACTTGCCATCTCAGCAGCCTGCGAAGCAGCGTAAGGAGTTGAACGTCTTGCTCCCTTAAATCCTACGGCTCCAGCTGATTTCTGAGCTATGGTGTTTCCAATATTATCAGTAATTGTAACAATTGTATTATTAAAAGTAGCTACTACGTAAGCCTTTCCTTGGGTTGGGATTTGCTTTCTTGCTCTTACTTTAGGTGTCTGATTATTAGGTTTATTCATATTTTTATGTCTTTTGTAATATTCGCTTCATTCCACCTACAGTTGCTTTCTTACCTCTTCTTGTTCGTGCGTTGGTTTTTGTCCTTTGGCCTCTAACTGGTAAACTTTTTCCATGTCTTAACCCTCTAAAACTCCTAATATCTTTCAGTCGTGCTATATTTTGACTAACTATTTTTCTAAGCTCTCCTTCTACTGGGATTTTTAATTCATCTATCTTGCTTCTGATCTTTGCAATATCATCTTCAGTTAAATCTTTAGCTCTAACACTTTCATCAATTCCTACTTGGGATAGGATTTTTCTTGATAAAACATCTCCAATACCCCTAATATAAGCAAGTGAGATGACTATTCTTTTTTGTTCCGGGATATCAATTCCTGATATTCTTGGCATATTATTTTTTTAACCCTGTCTTTGTTTATGCTTAGGGTTTACACATATTACTCGTACTACTCCACTTCGGCGGACAACCTTGCAATCTCTACACATTGTTTTAACACTTGCTCTAACCTTCATAAAATTTTATTTAAATCTATACGTAATTCGTCCTCTAGTTTTATCGTACTTACTTACTTCTAATCTAACTTTATCTCCTGGCAATATCTTTATCTTAAACATTCTCATCTTTCCTGATGTGTGTCCCAAAATCTTATCACCTTCTGCAGTTTCAATTCTAAATTGTGCATTAGGTAAAGTTTCTAAAACTGTTCCTTCTATTTCAAGTATATCTTTCTTAATCGCTATAATTCAACCTGATACAAAAAAAATATGAACCTACTTTTATCTTGCAGGTTAATATTCTTAAGTAACCAGTCCTTTTTTAAACACAGCCTATTTTAACAGGTGTCCTATTTACTAGTCAATACTACAGGTCCACTATCGGTCACAACAATTGTATGCTCAAACATCCCAGCTAATTTACCATCTTTTGTATTATAAGTCCACCCATCATTAGTTAATACTATCTGACTACTGCCCTGCGTGTACATAACCTCTATCGCTAATACCATACCATTTTTAATTAACAATCCCGTATTTGCCTTGCCAGCACAGGGGATTTGCGGATCTTCATGCAATTCATATCCAACACCATGCCCTACAAATTCTCTGATTACATTATACCCATTTTTTTCTATATTCCTCTGAATTGTCGATGCAATATCACCTATTCTTGCTCCAACATTACATTCATCAATAGCCATAAACAATGTTTCTTCACCTATATCCAAAAATCTTTGCGTACTTTTTGATATTTTACCTACCCCAAAAGTCCAAGAAGTGTCGGTATGTAGCCCCTTATAATTAACACCCATGTCAATAGTTACAATATCTCCGTCTTCTACAATACAGTTTTTACTTGGTATACCGTGTAATACTCCCTCGTTTATATTTATACAAGAGGAAAACTTGTACCCATCAATACCCTTAAAGGATGCCTTCATTCCGCTCTCTAATATTTGTTTATTAATAAATGTGTCAATCTCTAGTGTACTTACACCTACCCTTGTGATCTCTATAGCTTGCTGTCTAATTGTGTCATTAACTCTTCCAGCCTCTTTTAATGCCAACAACTCTTTACTGTTGTCTAATCTACTAATTACCATTTATTAAGTTAGTTATTTTCTCGTAAATTAACTGATGAATTTCATCTACACCACCAACCCCATCTATATCTACTACTTTGTCGTGTTTTCTCCAGTACTCAATAATAGGCGCAGTTTCTTGATTATATAGTGAAAGTCTTTTTCTAATGTTTACTTCGTTATCGTCCCACCTACCTCTTTTTAATAATCTTTCAATAGAGATGCTTTCTGGAACCCTAATATGAAGAATTATATCCAACACAAACGGTGCTGACATCGACTGATTAACACTTCGAGGGTATCCATCCACAACAAACCCTTTATAGTATTTCCCTCTTTCTAAATGTTGTCTTACGATTTTATTTGTAGTTTCATCATCTATAAGGGCCCCTTCATCCATCATCTTCTTTATACTTATAGAAAATTCATCCGTTCCTGTCATTATCTCCCTAAACATATCACCAGTTGATATATATGGCATACCAAAATTATCTGATATTAACTTTCCTTGTGTAGATTTACCTGACCCTTGTGGTCCAATTAAAACAATATTCATTTTTTATCTTAAACTTATTACATTCCTGGAATATTCATTCCTGATATCTGACTCTGAAACTTCTTAGCAACTTTTTTCTGAACCTCTTTTGTAGCTTTATTTATTGCTCTTTTTACATCAGTATTTTCTTCTCCATTTATATAAACTGCCTCTACATTATTATCACCACGCATTACAACTTTTATATTTTTTTCTTCAACCTCAATTGTAATCGTTTGCATTTTTTTCTTTAAATCATCTGCCTGTTTTTTTAATTTATAAAGATCTTTCATCTGATCAAACATAATATTTTTGCCTTTACAACTAATTAATACAAAACTATTTAAGAAAACTATCGTAATTTCTTGTTACCACTAAGCTATCAACTTGTCTTACAGTATCTAATACAACAGAAACAACAATCAGTAACCCTGCTCCACCTATTGCAAAACTACTATTAAGACTTGTAACCATAGGTAAAATGGTTGGTAACACTGCAATAAATCCTAAGAAAATCGCACCAAAAAAAGTTATTCTTGTAAGTACACTATAGAGATAATCCGCAGTTGACTTTCCTGGTCTAATACCTGGAATAAATGCTCCACTTTGCTTTAAGTTTTCAGCAATCTTTTCAGGATTAAATTGTAATGCAGTATAGAAAAATGTAAACCCCATTACTAAGATAAAATATAGTATTACATAAGTCCAACTTTGTGAGCTAAAATTAGTAGTTAAAAATGCACCTATGTTAACTAAGTTAACATTACTTGATGATGAAAAATAACTACCCAAAACTGATGGTAAAAACACCAAAGATACTGCAAATATAATTGGAATAACACCCGCTTGATTTAACTTCATTGGAAGATAACTTACTCCACCACCATAAGAAATTGTTCCTGCTGCCCTTCTGGCATACTCTATGGGGATTTTTCTAACAGCCTCATTAACCATAATAATACCTGCCACAGATAGAACTGCTATAATACCCATAATAATTAGTGGAAAATAATTGCCAGAGGATCTACTTATCTCGAACATCTGAAAAGTTGAAGTTGGCATCTGACTTATTATACCTGCAAAAATCAAAACAGAAATTCCATTTCCAAGTCCGTACTCCGTTAGAATTTCTCCAATCCACATAACCAGTAATGTACCCGCTAAAAGAGTTATTATTAATGTTACAATCTGGAAAACTGATAAAGTTGAGATTACACCCTGCCTGCTAAGTAAAAAATAAGTACCAAAGCCTTGAATAACTGCTAAAGGTATTGTTAAAGCCTTAGTATATAAATTAATCTTTTCTCTACCATACTCACCCTCTTTCTGAAGTTCTTCTAACTTTGGTATAGTCATTGCTAAAAGCTGCATAATAATTGATGCATTAATATATGGACCAAGTCCAAGAGTAATAATTGAAAAATTTTGAAAACCACCACCTGAAAAAATATCTAAAAAACCAAGAATTGCAAATTCTGAAAAAAATTGTTGTAAGGATGAAGTATCGATACCAGGTACAGGGATATGTGCTAAAAGCCTAAAAATAAATAACACACCTAAAGTAAATAAAAGGCGATTTTTAATCTCTGAAACTGTAAATAGGGCAGTTAAACTTTTAAACATTACTTTGCTGTTCCGCCAGCTTTTTCTATTTTTTCTTTTGCAGATTTTGTATATTCAAAACCAGTTAAGTTTACTTTTTTATCTAATTTACCAGTACCTAGCACTTTAACACCATACTTAACATCTCGAACTAAACCTTGTTTGATTAAATCTGCTAAATCAATATTTTCTTTGTCTAAGCTTTTAATATCTGCTAAATCCAAGATCATATATTCTTTCCTCGTTACTGGCTTAAATCCTCTGGTATGTGGCAACCTTTTTCTAAGCGGGAGCTGTCCACCTTCAAACCAATAAGGGATATTGCCACCTGTTCTAGATTTTTGACCCTTTGATCCAAGAGTCGAAGTATGTCCACCAACACCGCTTCCATATCCTCTACCAATTCTCTTTTTAGATTTTGAATGTATTGTTGTCCTGATTTTCTTTAAACCTGATAATTCCATTTTATTTTACCTTTTCTTTCAATTTACTCTTTTCAAGATTCTTAAAAATACTTAACATATTATAAACATTTAAAGCCTTATTCTTAGAACCCAATATCTTAGATGAAATATTCTGTACACCTGCAAGCTCTAACATAGTTCTAACCGCTCCACCGGCAATAACACCTGCTCCAACTGGTGCTGGTTTTAACATAATATATGATGCACCCATTTTAGATAATACTTCGTGCGAAATTGTTCCACCCTCTATTAATGTTACATCCATAATATCTTTTCTAGCTTTAGTTATAGCTTTTTTTATTGCAGCAGTAACATTAGGTGCCTTACCTAGTGCTGCTCCTACTTTACCTTTTTTATCACCTACTGCCATTAAAACAGTAAAGCTAATTCTATTTCCACCTTTATTTTTCTTTGCTACTCTTTTTACCTGTACAATTCTTTCCTCAATATCTGACTCAGGTTTAGTTGTATTTGCAAATTTGTTATCTCTATTATTCATAATTATTTCCTTATATTATAAGTCCAGCTTCTCTAGCACCTTCGGCCAAAGATTTTACTCTACCATGGTATTTATACCCTCTTCTATCAAATACTACCTGTTTTATATCTAATTTTAATGCTTCTTTTGCAATGCTTTTTCCAAGTTCATTAGCCTTTTCTACTTTCGTACCTTTTTTTATCTTTCTATCATCCATACTTAATAAAGTAGTATGTGTTGTATCATCTATAAATTGAGCATAAATAGATGCGTTACTTCTGTGAATTGCAATTCTTGGACGCGTTGCAGTACCACTAATTTTTGATCTAATTAATTTTCTTCTTCTATCTATATTGTTTTTGCTTAATCTTAATTTTATCATTTTAAACTGCTCCTGTTTTTCCTGCTTTTATTCTTACTACTTCACCTACATATCTTACACCTTTACCTTTATATGGTTCAGGCTTTCTAAGTTTTCTAATATTTGCCGCAACTTGTCCAACTAAAGTTTTATCAATACCCTTAATCTTTATCTTTGTCTGATCTGTTACCTCAATCAAGATACCTTCTGGTGCTTGAAACTCAATCTGATGTGAAAACCCTAGGTTTAAAGTAATTTGTTTACCAGAACCTATCGCCCTGTAACCCACACCTAACAACTCTAAATCTTTTTCAAAGCCAGCTGAAACTCCAGTTATCATGTTCGATACCAATGATCTATAAAGTCCCCAATATGCAGAAGCTTGTCTTCCTTCACCCTTTGCTTGTATAGCAATTAAGCTATCCTCAATCTTAATATTTACTAAATTTTTAAAATCTAATTCTAAGATTCCTTTTGGTCCTGTTGTTTTTATAATATTCTTAGCGATCTCAACCTTAACCTCAGCTGGTATTAAAATTGTTTTTTTACCTATTTTACTCATAATAATTTACCAAATTTTACAAATTATTTCTCCACCTAGCTTTTTCTTCTTTGCTTCTACTGAATTTACTATTCCTTTTGGAGTTGAAATAATATACGTTCCAAAACCACCTAATACTTTTTGCAAATCTCTATAACCTGTATAAACTCTAAGTCCTGGCTTTGAAACCCTCTCTATGTGTTGAATTCTTGGTTCTCCATCGATATATATTAGTTCAACACTTAACATTTTATGTTTTACACCCTTATCTTTAAAAACTTTTACCTCACCAACAAAGCCACTATGCTTAAGAACCTTTAATACGTTCTCTTTCATTGCAGAGTATGGCAATTCTACAAGTTGTTTATTGACTTGGTTCGCATTTCTTATTCGTGTTAATAAATCCGCTATCGGGTCTGTTATCATTTATATTTTTTCAATTTTCTACCAACTTGATTTTTTTACTCCAGGTAATTCCCCTTTATACGCAAGTTCTCTAAAACAAATCCTACAAACTTTATATTTTCTCATATATCCTCTTGGCCTACCACATAAACTGCATCTATTGTATTTTCTTACTTCAAATTTAGGTTCAAGTTTATGTTTTATAATCAGTGCCTGTTTTGCCATCTATTTAGTTTTCTTAAATGGAAATCCTAACTCTTCAAGTAGAGTAAAAGACTCCTCTTTATTTTTCGTACTAGTTACTACGTTAATTTGTAAATTTTTTATCATATCTACTCTATTAGTATCAATCTCAGGAAATACGGTATGATCATTCATCCCTAATGAATAGTTTCCTGCATTATCAAATGCCTTAGTAGAAATGCCTTCGAAATCTCTTGTTCTTGGTAATACAGTATACAAAAGTTTTTCTAAAAATGTCCACATACGATCACCTCTTAAAGTCACTGTTAATCCTATTACTTCACCTTCTCTTAATTTGAAATTGCTAATAGCTTTATTTGCCTGTCTTTTACTTGGTGCCTGCCCTGTAATAGTTACAAAATCCTTAATGTAACTTGCAACAGCTGCTTTATTATCTTTTAACTTACCTATTCCAGCATTAACAACCACCTTTTCTATTTTAGGTACAGCATTAACATTTGTTATATTTAACTTTTTTCCAAGTGCTGGTATTACAGTTGTAGTAAATTTTTCCTTTAACATATCTTTATTTAATTAATGCTTCACACTTTTTACAAAATCTTAACTTCTTGCCATTTTCTCTTCTAATGCCTACTTTAGTTGGTTTTTTGCAAGATTCACATACTAACATAACGTTGCCAATATTCACAGGCTTTTCAAACTCAAGTATTCCTCCTTCAGGGTGTTCACGAGATGGCTTTACGTGTTTTTTAACTTTATTTACTCCAGTTACTAATACCTTTGAGGTTTCAAGCAACACCTTAACAACAGGTCCCTTAGTCCCTTTGTGCTTACCAGATATTACAATTATTTGATCACCTTTTTTTATTTTCATATTTACCAAACTTCTGTAGCTAAAGACGTAATTTTTGTATAACCTTTATCGCGAATTTCTCTTGCAATTGGTCCAAAAACCCTAGTTCCCAATGGATTTCCATCTTTATCAATAAGTACTACTGCATTATCGTCAAATCTTACATAACTTCCATCTGATCTTCTTCTTTCTTTCCTTGCCCTAACAATTAATCCTTTCACCTTTTGTTTATTAGAAACAGCTCCACCTGCAGATGCTCCATGAACAGCCCCAACAACAACTTGCCCTATAGTTGCAAATCTTTTTTTAGAATATCCCGGTATACCTATTACTTTAAACTGTTTTGCCCCCGAATTATCTGTAACTTTAACAATAGACTCTTTTTGTAACATATTATTTAATAACTATCCAAGTTTTTCTTTTACTAATTGGTCTTGTTTCCTCAATAATTACCTTATCTCCAATTTTTAATGTATTTTCCTCATCATGTGCTAGATAACTTTTAGTTTCTTTCATTCTTTTACCATAAAATGCATGTACTTTAATTCTTTCAGCAGAAACCTTAACTGTTTTATCGTTAATAGTCGAGACAACTATTCCTTCTATTCTTTTCTTAGGCATCTTTATCCTCCTTATTTAACTCTGCTAATATCATTTTTTCTGTTGATATAGTACTTAGTCTTGCAACCTCTTTCTTTTTTTCTCTTTTTTCTTTAATTGCCTTAACATCAGAGTTTGCAATTTTTAAACTTAAATTTGCTATCTCAACCTTAAGGCCATTAATTTTCTGATTTATATCTTTAATATTCATATCTCTCATTTCATTAATTTTCATTTGTTATAAAACTGGTTTTAAAAGGTATCTTGTCTGATGCTCTTTTAAAAGCCTCTTTTGCAATTGCTTCTGTTACTCCGGACATCTCAAATAGTGTAGCACCTGGTCTGATAACTGCTACATAATGGTCAACTGCTCCTTTACCACTCCCCATTCTTCCCTCACCTTTTCTTGTCATTGGTTTATCAGGAAAAACCCTTACCCATAACTTTCCGCCTCTTTTAGTATGATGCATTATAGCTTTCCTGGCAGACTCCATCTGTCTTGAAGTAAACATCCCTGCAGCCATTGCTTTTAGTCCAAACTCACCAAAGCTTACATCAACACCCCTAGTAGCTATACCTCTGTTTTTTCCTCTCATTTGTTTTCTGTACTTACTTTTTTTAGGTATTAACATATCTTAAATTTCTATATCTCCTTTATAAACCCACACTTTTATCCCAATTGAACCATAAGATGTATGTGCGTATGTAGTATAAAAATCTACATCAGCTCTTAATGTCTGTAGAGGAATTGAACCTTGTGTTACTTTCTCTATTCTTGCGATAGAAGAAGATCCTCCAAGTACTCCCTTTGCCATAATCTTTACTC
>JAQBTZ010000105.1 GCA_027624675.1 bacterium | reverse complement strand
TCCGAATCAAGTTCGGAATGACAATTCTTTTTCAGCTATAATACTCTTATGTTTCTAGATTCACTGACATTAAAACAATTTAGGGTTTTTAAAGAACAGCAATATACACTTGGTAGCCCTGTTGTTGGCATATATGGACCTAATACTGCAGGAAAAACCACTATACTTGAGGCAATATATATATTATCGCGTGGAAAATCTTCTCGCTCCCGAGTAGATAGTGATGTAATAAAAAAGGGATACGAATTTGCAAGTGCGCAGCTAAAATTTAGAAATGAAGAAGATGAAAAGGAGCTTTTTTTTGTTGTGCAAAGTGCAGAAAATACCAGAAGTGCTAAGGTATTTAAGATAAACGGCGTTACGAAAAGTATAAGAAATTTTACAGGTACTCTTTCTTGTGTTTTATTTTCGCCAGATGATATTAGATTAATTTTAGGTTCGCCTAGTAGACGAAGAGACTATTTAGACACGATATTTTTTCAGTTTGATAAAGAGTATAAAAAAGATTTAGGAGTATATACAAGGTCGTTAAAGCAGTGCAATGCGGTATTGCAACTTATCTTAGAAAATAGAGCCACTAAAAGTGACCTTGATGTTTGGACAGAATCGTTAGTTGCGTCAGGGAAAAAAATTACACAGAAACGTATAAACTTTTTCAAAGATATAGATACTTTTATTGCTAAAACATCTCACGAACTTTCAGATGGCTGGGAGATGAAAGTTGATTACACCCCAAACAAGATAGATAAAGACAGAATAGAGAGAAACTATCATTATATCTTAAATTCTGGGCATATTTTAGGTGGTCCACACCGAGACGACTATGACTTTAAGATTAGGCTAAACGGAGATGATAGGTACGAATCGTTAGCAGATTTTGGGTCCCGCGGACAACAAAGAATTGGAGCTTTAATTTTTAAACTATCAGAGCTAGAATATATTGCAGATGCAATTAAGGTTAGACCTGTATTATTGTTAGACGACGTTTTTTCAGAGTTAGATGAGGTTAGAAGAGAAAAGGTTTTAAATTATGCTAAAAACCAACAGACAATTATAACTACAACCGATAAAGAGAACTTAGAAAATATAGAAGGGATACAATTAATTAGCTTGAAATAGAAAGTCATACTATGCGTCATTCCCGAGTACTCATCGGGAATCTAGTATTATTGTATTATGGATCCCCGATCAAGTCGGGGATGACGTTGCGGGAAACTATAAAAATAACTGATTAAAAAAATGTAGGTTATGGATACTTGCAAGCCTTAACCCAGTTTGTTCTTTTATTCTTAGTAAATGTCTTACATACGCCCTAGAATAATTTTGACATGTTAAGCAGGTGCAATCTTTATCAATTGGGTTTGTATCAAATTCGTATTGTTTGTTAGTTAATTTTATCTCGCCTTGTTTTGTATATAAAGCGCCATGTCTTGCCATTCTGGTTGGTAGTACTGTATCAAACATATTCCAACCGTACTCTAATGCTAATTTAATATCAGAAGGCGTGCCAACCCCCATAGCATATTTTGGCTTATCATCTGGAATTAAATCTGCAGTTAGTTTGAAAATGTTTTTCATTACATTTCCTTTTTCTGTGTAGTGTAGCCCCCCAAAGTTATACCCATCAAAACCTATTTCTATTAACTCCTGTGCACTTTGTGTTCGCAAATCTTCAAACTTTCCACCCTGTACTACGCCAAATATCAAGGGCCTTGTCGTACCGTTGGTATTATCAAATTGTTCACTTGTTAAATTATTTAATCTTAAAAACTCATCTTTACATTTTCTTGCCCAGTTAGTTGTACGTTCTACTGATTTTTTCACTCGTTCGTAATCTGCAGTTAAGTCTAGTGGATCATCTAATACAGTAAGTATGTCAGAACCAAGGTTAATCTGAATTTGGATAGATTTTTCTGGTGTTAGGTAATGTTTATTTCCATTTGCAGGGTCAATAAAATGAGCACCATTTTCATCAATACTGTTGCCCAAACTTTTACCACTTCTATTTATTAACGAATAAACCTGAAAGCCTCCGCTATCGGTTAATATGGGTTTTTGCCAACCAAAAAAATTGTGAACACCACCAAGTTGTTTTATGTAAGTGTCAGTAGGATTTAGGTATAAATGTAAAGTATTTGTAACAATTGCATTAATTCCTATGTTATCTAAATCTGTAAAGTCTAAACTTTTAATTGCACCATAAGTTGCATCTGGCATAAACAGGGGAGTATTAAGTTTGCCGTGTAGGGTTTCGATTGTCATTGGTAAAAAATATTATAGCAGAGGTTAGAGAGAGGAGGGCATATTGTTTAGGCGTATTATATTGTTCGAGTGAACGAAGTGAATCGAGAACTTCTCCACAAGGTCGAAGGATAATACTGTTCGAGCTTGTCGAGAACTTACAAAAAAAAGAAAAGTGTTGACATTTGCTATGGGATGTTATATTATTATTTTTGACGCTAAATTAGGTCAACAAAATCGAAGTTTTTCAAACCACATTTCACATGAGGAGACAAACATGCTAGGAAATCCGAACACCAGCACGAAAAAGTTTACTACGAATCAGAACTGCCACTGCCGGCCGTCGCGCAATCGCGACACCGACGACGACCGTTAATCCATTCGGCCAAAAAGCGACCAAAACGAGGAGACAACTATAATGACCTGACGAAGCTAATTTGTTTTGAACCCTTTTTTATATAGACCCAGATGTGCATTGTCCCCACAGCAATTGTTTTTTATGCTGATGATGCACACCTGGGTCGTTTTTTATCCATTTTATGCTAAATTTTTAATTTGCCCGCCCAAAATCATCTTGTACCCTTGCTACATCTCTTTTGGTAGCATGATTGGTCGTTTGTTATTACAATTTTGTAAATATTGATATTGTTGAACTAATGTAAAAAGATATAACAACATCATTATTACAATAAGGACTTGTGGAAATGTAATAGTAATATATTTTTTAAAATTTTTATCTTTAAATTCACCAGCTCTATAATATACAAAATTTATTGCAGATAT
>JAQBTZ010000104.1 GCA_027624675.1 bacterium | reverse complement strand
AACTTTTAAAACGGCAATAACATAACTTGCCATTCTTAAAGAAATCTTTCTTTTTTCACTTTCAAGGTACACATCGTTAAAGGCTTGGGTAATGTTTGTATCCAACATTTTGAAAACCTTTTCTAACGGCCAGCTTTCATTGTTTTTGTTCTGTAACCATTCGTAATATGAAACTGTGACTCCCCCACTGTTTGCTAAAACGTCAGGAACTATAGAAATACCCTTTTCAAACAAGTGTTTATCAGCCTCTGGTGTAACCGGACCATTAGCAAGCTCAATAATATACTTGGTCTTAATATTTTCCATGTTTTCAGAAGTAATTACGTTCTCAATTGCAGATGGAACTAAAATATCAACATCAAGCTGTAATAAATCTTTGTTTGAAATTTTATCAAGCCCAAAAATGCCCTCTAACGAATTATTTTTTATTTTATGGTTGTTGATACTTTCAATGTCTAATCCATCAATATTATATAGCCCAGTTTTAGAATCAGAGATTGCAACCACCTTAAAACCCATCTCTATGGCCTTTTTAGCAAAATAGTACCCAACATTTCCTATACCTTGTACTGCAATTGTAGTATTTTCTGGGACTAGATTATTTTTGTTGCTAAGCTCCCGTAAAATATATGCTCCCCCAAAACCTGTTGCCTCTGTTCTGCCTAAACTTCCACCATCTTCTAGCATCTTTCCTGTTATAACGGCAGGTGTGTCTTGTCCAACTAAGTTACTGTATTCTTCTTTCATCCATTTCATAATAAGTGGAGTTGTGTACATATCAGGAGCAGGAATATCTATGTCAGGTCCAATGTCTTTGTAAATTGCTTTTATAAAAGCTTTTGAAAGATTTTTTAGTTCATTTTCGGAAAGGTTTTTTGTATTAACAATAACACCGCCCTTTCCCCCACCAAATGGAATGTTTGCAACTGCACATTTCCAGGTCATCCACATACTAAGTGCCATGACTTCGTCAACTGTAACTTGCTCACTAAATCTTAACCCACCTTTATATGGACCAAGATTGTTATTATGCTGTGATCTATAACCTTTAAAAGTTTTGGTTTTACCATTATCCATAACAACATCAAAATTTACGGTAATTAATTTATTAGGAACACTAAGTCTATTTATTATTTCTGGGCTAAGGTTAAGTATCTCCCCTACCTGCATTAACTGTTCAACTGCATTTGTATATGGATTTTCAATCATTAATTTATATTACACCTTGTATTTTTTTTGTTAAGAATTATCTATTTTATGTTGATAGCGAAAGGTCCGCCAGCCGGCGGATTGGGTACAAAAAAAGCTCTGTATATGACGGTAGGCCCTGCCCAATTCCTACCGTCAAATATAGAGCTTCTTTAACTACAGATAAGTATATACTAGTCAAGAAACAATGTCAAGCCCCATAGTATGATTTGTCACCAAGTTATCAACAGACCGATAGTAAATGAGTTGAGAAAGAGAATTTTAAGAGTAAAGTATTATTACTTGTGGTAAACCCTAAAATATAGAAGTTGTATTAAACCTGTTTTGTTTTTGGGTAAAGGGTTTCTGGATACATAGCAACTCTTGTTTGTCTATATTTAATACAAGTGCATAAAAATTACCTGATTTGGTTGAAAGTTTTTTACTAGTTTTTAATGTATTAACAATAGTGTTTTTATCAAAAGTTTTTAAGATAAAATTAAAAGAGTCAAGATCACCATACTCTAAAACCCTTTCGATAATAAATTTTTGATCTAAGTTAAGATTAAGGTTTGCTATATTTACATCCCACAACAAAGGTTTTATAAATTCAGGAAGATTGTTCATAAGAATATTTTATCATAAAGCTTGATATGATATTATAGTTTCAATGCCAAATGAAACAGACGGTACTCCTATTACTATAGACCCAATAGATTCCTTTGTCGGAAAAGAAAATCAATCCGGGCATTTTGCTAGGTTTGAGGGAAGTATTAATTCTAATGGTGAATATAAACCTACTCCCCAAGATAAACTAAAACTTTCATTTACCATGACAGACGAGGAGGCAATGCTCGAGTTACAGCATGGTAAATATGGTTCGCCAGAATATTATGAGGCGCAACAAAAATTGGTTGCAAAGGTAGTTGGGGCATATAAAAAAGGCGAGCAAAATTTTTTACAAAATAATGATCAACTTGGTGTTATGACAATGTTTAAGCATAACTTAAGCGAGAAATGGACAGTTGCACAAGGTTTACTAAAAATTGATCCAACCACATCACTACAAGATAATCCCTCAAAATATCGTTTAATTCATACTTTGTCTGATACCTCTGTGGTTTATCAAGATGCATATAATTTAACAAAGGCCTATGTTGATAACACTTTAACAGACAGAGAAGACAAAGTTAGATTTAGTAACTTAACACCAGAACTTAGACGCGAGATGTTAGAGTTGTTTGATTTACCAGCAGGTGCAAAAGAACCAAACGATGGTGTTTCTGGAGTGCAAGAAAAATGGATGTACGAGGGTACAAAACCAGCTCCGGAGCCCCAAGATCCACCAGAACCTGATGGTGGGGGCAGTTCGGGTGGAGGTAGTCCTGAGGGTGATGGAGATGGTGGTTCAGGAGGAGGTAACGAACAACAGGAAGATGCAGATAATATTAAACAATCCGAATTAATGGCTGAAATTCAGGAGTATCTTATCTCTACTTTTAGTAACGTTGAAATTGGAGAAGCACGTGACGTAGTAGCTAATTTAAGCCAAACTACATTTAGTTATTTGAGACAAAATCGTGAGAATAATGGTAGACAAAGAGTTATATTTTTTAATCCAGACCCTGAAAATCCAACTCGAGTTGACGGAAGGCAGAGTGAAAGATTAGGAGTTTACTTAGATGAGAAAGAAGATTTTTTTAACGACAGAGATAGGTTGCAGAATGCTCTTAATACTTTAGAAGATATGGCGGCAAGGTCGGGGGTCTCTTTTAATACATTGATGATTGCTAACATTATTGCATTTAGAGAGTTTCCTGTAGAATCACTAAGATTAGATTTT
>JAQBTZ010000103.1 GCA_027624675.1 bacterium | reverse complement strand
AAAAACTAACACAGCTTTAATTGCATTACTTGGTACAATTTTCATGGGCTTAAGCACCTGGGTAATTATCACCCTTGTAGAGCTCCAAGTTTTAGTAATGATGATTCAACAAGAGCTAATGGACCTTGACAAGGTTATAGGCAGAATATATTCTCATATGGACCGATTATCACAACGATGAAACTTTCTAAAAATTTCCATCTATCAGAGATGACTAAAAGCCAACAAGCTGTTCGTATGGGACTTAATAATAATCCTAGTGAGCAACAGGTAGAGAACCTAAAAACACTATGTGAGAGGGTCTTACAGCCGACCAGAGAGCATTTTGCTAAGGTTGTAACCGTGAGCTCAGGCTTTAGAGATGAGGTGTTAAATAACGCTTTAGGGGGATCTAAAAGCTCTCAGCACTGTCTTGGAATGGCGGCCGATATAGAAATATTTGACGTGCCTAATAATGAATTAAGTGACTGGATTAAGGAAAATCTCATGTTTGATCAACTTATACTAGAATATTTTGATCCTGCAGATGGGCCCAACTCAGGATGGGTTCATGTATCTTACAATCCTACTATCTCTTTAAACAGAAAAGAATATTTGATGGCCATTAAAAAAAATGGTAAGACAGAGTACAAACCTATTATGGGATTAAGTACAGATAGATATGTCAAATAAATTTAAAAATGTAAGTAATTCTTTTAGTAATATTGACACTGTTCAAGGTCATTGCGAAGAATGTAAAGAGTTTACTGTATTAGTTGCTATTATTCCTGAGTTCTATAGATGCACAGGTTGTGGTGCAGACACTAAACAACATATCAATGGACGAATAAGGTATTTAAAATTAGACGAATCAGAAATTAAATTTATAAAAGAAAACCCTACCCCTAAAAATGGCCAAGCAAAATTTTAAACTGTATGTGCCTAGAGAAGCTCCTAGAAAACGTAAGGGCATTCATAAAAAAAGTAAGAATAAGGCAGAAAAAAGGCAGAAATCTATGAAGCGTTATAGAGGTCAAGGATAAGTTAAATAAGACGCTTGACATTAAATGGAATATTTTGTAGGATATTATTTAATTAACAAATGAAAGGTTATAACAAATGACTGACTTTAATAAGTACAAAAACATATCTATCAAATTAGATGTGTACGCAAAGATAGATAAGATTAGTAAAGTCTTGGTACCTGATGATCCAAAAATCTCACGTGCTCAAGTGGTGACTATTCTTGTCAACAAGGAAGCAAAAAGACTAAACGGAAAACTAAAATAACAATAGGAGATAGAAAGTATGAAATACACTTTAATAAAAAAGTCAAAGTACATGGCGCAAGTAGTTAAGGAAGCTGACACTATGGATCAGATAATTAAATATAAAGTAGCGTCGGAAATGATGGAAGACAATCAAGATGGTCAACCCATGATTCATAAGTTCCATATTATGATAGATATTGATGATGCGTTTAAGTATGTAAATGCATCAATCGATGACCACGAAAAACCTTTAGTACTAACTAAAGATATGGAAGTTAAATTAACACCGGAAGGTGTTGACGTGAAAGTTGCATCATGAAGTCTGGATATATAATTTGCACTAGATGTAAGGGGAACGGATTTTTAAGAGTCCCTTATAAAGCTGCTCGAGAAGAGGTCACTGTTAAATGTGACCTCTGTGATTCTCAAGGAGAAATTCCAGAAGGTTTAGAAGAAGAGGCAACTGAGGAAACAGAAAGCATACAATGATTAAAGGAGACAGCGCAGACTATGAGTTACTTAAAAAATGGACTAAAGGATTTGATTGTCAAGGTTTTAAATCCTGTGAGATTGGAGTTCGTGAAGGACTGGGTTCAACTATTATTATGGATAACGTTATTAATAATTATATCCATATTGGTGTCGACCCTTATGGTAATTTAAAATATCAACACTACGATGACACAGGTTCCTACCAATGTGATTATACAGATGAAATGCGTGATCAACTTTTAAAAGATATGATTCCTTACAAAGGAAAGTTTAGATTGTATAATGATACCGACACTAACTTCATGAATGACCATGATTTTACTGAGTCTAAATACTCTTTTGTTCATTTTGATGGTCCACACATGACTAAAGATGTAATGACTGAAGCTATTTGGTTTGCAAATCGTTCAGCACCTACTACTAGGTTTGTCTTCGATGATTTTCCTAAATATAATATGCAACTCATTAGAGATGTATTAAAGTTGTATGGCTTTGAAATCATGGACCAAGGACAAAATAAAATTTGCTTGGAGAAAATTGAAAGGGTAGTTCTTTAGTATGGCTTATAAAGATCCTAATGATCCTAGAAAAACTGACGTTAAAAGATTACTAACAGATTATAAATACGCTAACACGGAACGTGGGTTTGTGGCGCTAGCTATTTCGAGAAGATTTTTACCTAGTGTTGTGGCAAGCCGTGGAGGCCATGTAGTACATGAGTCTATAGACAAAAAAGAATTTTGGAGATTATATATGAATCATATTATTATTATGAAAGAAAAATTTCCAGAGTCTGATGGTAGACTTTGTAGATATTGTGAAAAGCCTTTCACATTTGTAACTAAGCTAGGAACTAGAGGTACGGGTTATCACGGTCGTGGTACACAGAATTATGCTAATTTTAGTATTGATCGTTGGGATCCAAAAATTACTTATCAAACCAATAATATTATTTTTTGTTGTGGTGGATGTAACGATAGAAAAAAAAATAGTACTCCAAAGGATTGGGAAAATTTTACAAGAGTAGGAAAAGAAAGAATTAAACTATGATAAAACAAAAGAAAACAAATACTCGGGAAGAAAAAGAAATACTTCAAGAATATTTTATAAAATGTCGTAATGTTTTTTTAGATTCTTATGAAGAAGATATTAAAATAATTGAAGATAATTTTCCTTTGTACGCGACGGATAAAACTCAAGTACCTTGTTTATTAACTATGGACATAATTACACATTCAAAATTTACTATGAATGAAAGAGAATTTTTATCTTATAAAGCTTTTGTTCAAGACTTATTGGAGGGTTGGAGACCTCC
>JAQBTZ010000102.1 GCA_027624675.1 bacterium | reverse complement strand
AAAAAAATTTAAAAAGTGGTTTAAGGTTTTTAGAAAAGAAAACGTAGCTAAAAAGAAATCGAATTAAAAGATTACGAAGTGTGTTTGTAATCGGTGTCAAATAAAGCATTTTAAAATTACGAAGTGAGTTCGTAAAACTTCTTAAGCTCCTCATCTTTACAAAATACTAAATCGATGCCATTTTAGAAGCAGGAAGTAATCCTGATTTTGACCTTTCTTTCTTTCATTTAAAACAAAATCTAGGGTTATTTTTTAGAGCTTCAGGTGGTTATCTAAACCTTTCTTTAACCGCCTGTAGCTTGATTAATAGCAACTAAAGCAAGGAGCATAATATGATAAGCGAAGCAGAGCAAATAAGCTCACTAGACGTTAATACCTTTTTTATTGTTGAGACAATCCGTCTAACATTAAAAAGAGGTGGTTACATTTTCTCTCATAACAAAGTTTTAAAACAAATAAAGGCGGTGTTATGACAGATTTTTCAAAATATAAAAATATTACTCTACCAAAGGAAACTTACGAAAAGATTTCTAAAGTAGCAGAGACAGGTTTTGACGTACCAATCAGTAGGTCAAAATGTGTAGTCCATATATTTAATTTATGGCTAGCTACACAGGCAACAAGTGAACCTAAACCAAAGCATATTATTAATAACTCAATAAAGGGTAATAATTACTATGCTGAAAACAAAAGGTAACAATGCAAATAAGGCTAATTAGCAAAATGGATATTTTAAATTTTCCAAAGGTTGAAACAACTTCAGTTAAAAAGAAAGTTGGAAGACCAAGTAAGAAATTTAATTTGGCCAATAATCAAACTCAATTTGGTCTTGAGGTTGTCGTTTATGAGACACCTGAAGACTATTTTGAATAATTAACAAAGGACGTGGCATAGCCATAAAACCGAGATGAATAAATATATAGATAAACGATTTGAAGAAAACTTTAATAAGATTTTTTTAAATCAATTAAATCCAACAAAGGAAACAAGACGCAATGTCTGTTTCGCATTTACAGATACAACTCAAAAGAGAGGATTATCTGTTTTAACCGCCAGCGAAACACCTGTGAATACATTAGATAATAATCACTTGTGTATGACAAACAAATCACTTAAAAGAGAGAGTAGGAACTGATATGTTACCAACGACAAATACGACAAGGACGATTATGGCAATAGCAAGACCTTTTATGAAGGGAGTTAGTTATTACAATAATGTATTTAAAAAGAATAATTTTGATTACTTTTTAAAAGACATTAGAACGGAGTATCTAACGCATGAAACTTACAATCAAGACGTAAGGTCAAAACCTTTCTATCAAAAAGTTATTCTTAATAAAGACATAAGTGAAACTTATGGAGTTATTAAGATTGGCGATTGTTTTATTGAGTATAGTTATCAAACTGCAACTTGGGGTGAACAGCTCGTTAGAGCATTTGATAATTTGAAAATACATTATTTAGGTGAACTAATAAAGCACACTAAAAATTCTCATAATAAAAGTCCTTCCGTATATCTAAAAAAGATAAATGGAAAGGAAACAGGAGATGTCACTTAACGACACAATAAGTAATATCCAATACGACTGGGCTTTCTTAAATGCTATTCGCAATAGCGATGATAAAAAGGGAAATAAATCTGGTCAGTTAGGTAATTACTACAACGGAGTTCCGTTCAATCACTATGTCGCTTTCAAAACAATATGTTTGATGCCAGACAATGAAAACGGATTAACCTCTAAAGATGTTCAAAAAACTTGTGAAAATGTTTTTGCTTTAGAGATGTCACAACCAAGTTTTTCAAGAGCAATAGCTGGCTTGAAAGAATGTGGCTTGGTTGAAGGAGTTAATAATCCAATGTTAAATCAAACTTTAGCTTGGATTAAATTAACGAGTAAGGGTCGAAAGCTACAAAGATTATTTCTTGGTAGCACTGCTGATTGGAAAGACAGATTAAGAATTGTTTCTCTTAAAAATTTAAGCGATGCAATTTTTGTAAATAAAGAAAACCAATCATTAGAAATTAAGGCCTTCAAAAAGAAAAACCAAAAAGGAGCATAAGAGTATGAACCCAAACATACAAAGTTATATTCAAGATAGATTACCTCGTGGTATTCGTTTGAATAGAAACTCATTGCTTATTGATGTGAGTAAAAAGGTAATGCACAATGGGCAAGAAAAAATTATCAGAAAATCTAAATCTGTTTTGTTAGGTTTAGATGAAGTTCTTGATAATTTAAAAGCAAAGAAATTGTTTGATGCGAGTTTAGATGAAGCAATTCGTCTTCAAACAATTATGCAAAGAGAGATAGCTCAATCAGGTTATGCCGAAATAGCATCTACAACTAAAATTGGAGATGGTTCTATTGGAGCAATCTGGGCTAGGTTTATGCCAAAACTTTTGGCTAAAATGGCAGAGCAAAATGCTAAAGCTGTAAATATTTATTACAACGATGTAGTAGAATATTTTACACAATCTAAACTTCTCAAAGACATCACCGAAGATGAAATTGATAAGTTTAAAGAATGGCTAAAAAACAAAATCGAATGTAGAGCAAATAACGCATATGGTTCGTCTGGCAATGGAACTGTAAATAAACGTCTTGGTCTTATTCGTGAGTTAATGCGTACAGCAATCAAGAATAAATACTTAACACTTGATGAATGTATTGACCCAACTAAAAAAAATCTTGGAGTTGTAGATTTGCCTAGAAGTAAGGCTAAACAAAAACCAGCTCTGAGTTTATTTGAACAATCCGAGTTCATCGCTGTTATGAGAAAATATGGTGATGACCATTTTGCCAATATGATGGAGTTTGCGTTTGAAACAGGTATGAGACATAGTACGGAGTTAAATACCTTTAAAATAACTGACGTAAATTTTAGTCGTGGAAGCATTTGTTTTTGGCGAAACAAAACCAATTCGTGGTCTATTGAAATGCCATTAACAAATAAAGCATTTGAAATAGTTTCCAACTACAGGGAAGTAGCTGAACGTAATCCTGATGGAAAAGTATTTCCATGCAAAAAAAATTATATAAGACATAAGTGGAATAAATATAAG
>JAQBTZ010000101.1 GCA_027624675.1 bacterium | reverse complement strand
AAATATTCCTCAAAGAAAAAATACCTTTTGTCGTGGCTGGAGGTGTCGCTGCTAATTTATCAATTCGAGAAAACTTAACAAAAGTTTGTGAAGAAATGAATTTTATTCCCTTATTTCCTAATTTAAAATTCTGTGGCGATAATGCTGCGATGATCGCCTGGGCTGGTATTAAAAGATACAAAAAAAAACTAATTGATAATTTAGATTTCATTGCTAAATCAAGATGGCCTTTAGATCCCTCAGCTAAATATCTAAAAGGACCTGGACTAAAGCTGTAAAATAGCAGAATTAAAAATTAATATATTATTAAATATTGCCTTATACTTATTTCTTAAGAGATTTAAGAAATATTGACTCTTTGATAAATTGGTGTTTAAATTATCAAATAATATTTTGTAATTAAATGAACATAACAAAAAAACAAAAAGACTTTTTTGATAAAGAAGGATATCTTTTTTTTCCCAGTATTTTTTCAGAAAAAGAAGTTCAAAATTTATTAAGTGCGGTTCCCGAACTTTATAAAATAAGAGAAGAGTATAATTTTCGCGAAAAAGGAAGTGATGTAGTTCGTACAAATTTTGCAGCGCATCTATATAGCACACCTTTTGCAAAACTTGCTCGACATCCCCGAATGATTCAGCCAGTTGAAAAATTACTTCAAGAAAAATTGTACATGCATCAATTTAAAATTAATGGAAAAATGGCTTTTGAAGGCGATGTGTGGCAATGGCATCAGGATTATGGAACATGGTTTAATGACGATTTAATGCCAAGTGATCGTGCTATGAATGTTGCAATTTTTCTTGATGAAGTTACTGAGTTTAATGGTCCACTTTTATTTATTCCAGGTAGTCATAAAAAAGGAGTTATAAAAGCTAAACACGATTTAACTACAACTAGCTATCCACTTTGGACGATAGATAACGATCTAATAAGACAATTGGTTGATAGAGCTGGTGGACGCAAAGGAGGCATTGTAAGTCCGCAAGGACCAGCTGGATCAATGATTATGTTTCATAGTTGTTTAGTTCATGCTTCTAACAATAATCTATCTCCTTTTAATAGGATAAGTGTTTACTTAAGCCTATGTGCGGTAAGTAATCATATTCGAAGATTTAAACGTAAAGAATATATAGCTCATCGTGATTTTACACCTATTGAATGTTTACCTGACGATTGCTTAACAAAAGATTATCAAGTTGATCTACCATGGGAGAAAGGTGTTCCAGAAAGTGCTTATCAAACTTCACTTGATGAAATTTCAAGATAAAAAAATAAACCATCTTTAATTATGTATTTAAAATTATGTATTTAAATACTAAACTAGAAGAATTTGATAAAAATATTAAAGTTGCTTTTATTGGATGTGGAAAATTTATTTCAATGTTTTTATCTCAATATAATCAACTTAAAAAAATTAAAATTGATACAATAATTGATCTTAAAATAGACCAAGCAAAAAAAAACTGTTTAAATAGTGGATTAACTGAAGACACAATTAAAGAAATAAATTTTACAAATTCATTAAACGAAGCAATTAATAGAGACATTGATATATTTATAGAAGCGACTGGAAACCCAATTGTTGGAACGGTTCATGCGGATAAAATCATAAAAAAAAAGAAACATATTATTTTAGTAAATGTTGAGGCTGATGTTACTTGCGGTAAATACTTATCAGATCTTGCCAAACAAAATGGAGTTATTTGTTCAATGGCTTATGGAGATCAGCCCTCATTAATTTTAGAACAAATTGAGTGGGCTAGATTGAATGGTTTTTTTGTAACATGTGCAGGAAAAGGAACAAAATATCATCCAACATTTGAATATTCTACTCCAGATACGGTGTGGGAGCATTATGGTTTAAACAAGGAAAGAGCTGAAGTTGAGTCAGGCATGAATCCTAAGATGTTTAACAGTTTTTTGTGTGGAGACAAATCTGCCATAGAGATGTGTGCTGTAAGTAATGCATCCAATTTAAAATGTCCAAGTAATGGTTTAACCTTTCCGCCTGTAGGAGTTTATGATATAGCAAAAAATTTAATTCCAAAATCAGAAGGTGGCTTGATAGAATATGAAGGTCAAGTTGAAGTTATCTCTAGCATTGATTTGGATAAAAAAGATGTACAGAATGATCTTAGATGGGGTGTTTACATTGTGATTAAAGCTCAAAATCAATATGTAAAAAACTGTTTCAAAGATTATGGGATGGTTACAGATCCTTCTGGAAACTATTCAGCAATATGGAGACCCTATCATTACATCGGGTTAGAACTTGCTCAATCAATATATTCTATCGCTTTAGATGGTAAGGCTACTGGATTTACAAAAAAATATAATGCAGATGTCGCAACTTATGCAAAAAAAAATTT
Source organism: bacterium (assembly GCA_027624675.1). Taxonomy (GTDB): domain Bacteria; phylum Patescibacteriota; class WWE3; order 2-01-FULL-39-13; family JAQBTZ01; genus JAQBTZ01. The sequence continues at coordinate 716 of JAQBTZ010000101.1, read as the reverse complement.
AAAAATTGGTGAAAAATTAGATGGAGAAGGTGGTTTTTGCTGTAAAGGAAAGTTAATAACATCAAAAAAATCAAAAGAGGAAAAAATTTTACCACTTGGTTTAACTGATGGAGCTGAGCTCATTAAAAATATTAAAAAAGATGAAGTTATCAAGATAAGTGATGTTAAGCTTAATCTACCAAAAGAAGTGATCGAAGCTAGAGATTATCAATATAATTTAATATAGTTATAAAAAATGAAAAAACTTTTAGACATGTTCAAAGTTTATTTGCTATTAAAAAAAAATTCTAGATAATCCACCTTAATTAATTTTAGGAATTTTGTCTAAAATGGTTAGACCTATCTTACCTTGCATTTAATAATTTTATTGTAACTGCTATATGAAACAGACCAAAACTTAACTTATTCAAATATTAGCACATTTAATTGCCCATTAAATTCAGTATTTTAAAATAATTTTCTAGATAAAAAATTAATTTACATTATTATTTAATACTATGAAGAAGGTCTTTTTTACTTTCGTAATTACTTGTATTATTGGACTACCCGCCAATGCAGATCCTGCAAAGACATCCGCTGGTAAAGAAATTTTTAATGGAAAAGGGATGTGTGCGGGCTGTCATGTATTAAAAGACGCAGGTTCTGTGGGAACTATAGGGCCAAGTTTAGATCAGTTGAAACTAAACATTTCTATTGTAACTGCTACAGTTACAGAG
>JAQBTZ010000100.1 GCA_027624675.1 bacterium | reverse complement strand
TATAACAGCCTCAATCATAAACTGAGTTAATATACTAAAATTTGTAGCTCCAAGTGCCTTTCTAATACCTATCTCTTTAGTTCGTTCAGTTACATTTACCAACATAATATTCATTATTCCAATTCCACCAACTAATAATGAGATACTAGTAATCCCCCCTAAAACTATTGATAAAAATCCTGTAATATTACCTAAAATATCCCCTAAATCTTCGTTAGTTAAGATTGAAAAATCTTTTTCACCATGATCTTTTAATAATGCAAGGGTTAAATCTCGCTTAGTTTGTTGTAATAATTCTGGATTTTTTAATTTTACAATTATCTCAACAAGTGTAACATCATGATTTCGTTCCATAGTTAAAGGCGGTACAAAAACCGCATCGTTAAACTCAAACCTTGCTCGCCTACTCTTGTTATCTTTTAACACCCCTTTGATTAAATAAGTTTTACCACCTGCAACAATTTTTTTTCCTAACGCTCGGTTTGGGCTACCATACAGGTTATTAGCAACCTTAAAACCAATTACAACTTTTTCTTCGTTGTTGAGTTTATAAAATTCACCTGATTCCATCTTTAATCCAAACACATCTGTAAACTCACTTGCCATACCTAACATCATTCCGTTTTGTTCTCGATCTAAATTCTTAATCCTAACTGGCAAGGGGTATTGAGGTGTTACATTTTTAACATTAGGAACATCCTGTAAAATTGCAATGTCAGTGTGTTTTAACCTAGCAAATAGAGAGGACTCGGAAAATGGATTTGATGACTCTATGTCACCTGCTACTACAAATATAAGCTCTGACCCAATATTGGAAAACTGATCTCTTATCTGTTTATCTAAACCCTGGACTAATGAGATTAAGGTCACAACTGAAAAAACGCCAATAATTACACCTAACATCGTTAAAAACGATCTTACTTTATTAGAAAATATACTTTGTATTGCTGATCTTAAATCTTCTATTATTATCTGTAGCATTATTCTATTTTCCCGTCTAAAATTCTAACTATTCTGTCACATATTTTCGAAATGTGTTCATCATGTGTAACAACAACAAAAGTCACTCCTTCATTTTTATTTAGATCTTGTAATAGATTTAAAATTGTATCACCTGTTTTACTATCTAAATTTCCCGTTGGTTCATCTGCAAAGATTATGCTTGGATTATTTGCCAGTGCTCTTGCAATTGCTACCCTTTGTCTTTCTCCACCTGAAAGTTGATTTGGCTGATTTCTCAATCTATGACCTAACCCAACCTTTTCAAGCAACATTATTGCTCTTTCTTTTCTTTTTTTTATTGAAATCCCAGCGTAAATCATTGGAACTTCTACGTTTTCAACTATTGATATCCTGGGAATTAAATTAAATGTTTGAAATATAAAACCGACTTTTTGATTACGAATTTTTGCAAGATCAAGCTTTTTTGTAACTAATTCACCCTCAAGGTAATATTCACCTTTATCAACAGTGTCTAAAACACCTAAAATATTAAGTAAAGTAGATTTACCCGAACCAGATGGCCCCATTAGTGCTAACATCTCACCTCTCTTAACTTTTAAATTCACACCTTTTAATATTGGGTATATATCTTCACCAATTGTGTAAGATTTTTCAATACCTATTGCTTCTATTACATCATCTTTAGTTATATTTAACTCGCTTGCCATCTTTAAGTCCTTCAACATTAATTTTAACCACCTTATCTTTTTCTTTTATGTTCTGATCCTTAATCGAAACATACTCCCCAAAGTCGTCTAAAATAAAGATCTCAGTCTTTATAACTTTATTGTCCTTAACTAAATATAAATAATCCTTTGATTTTTCTGAAAATACTGCAGAAAAAGGTACACTTAACATGTTTCCAACCTGTTTTTCAATATATACCTTACAACTTAACCCATCTTTTTTATAAATATCATCTACTGAATCAGAGATATCAAAAGTAACAAATAAAACATCATCACCGTTATCATTTTTCCCTATTGCATCTGAAATCTGATTAATTATTGCATTTACTTGTTTATCATAACCTTCAATCTGAACCTTAACCATAGTAACACCCTCCAATGCTGAAAACTCATCGGGGGTAACACCAACTTTTACTTGCAACTTGTCGTTATTGTATATTTTGCCTACCTCACTATTAACAGTTACATACTCACCCTCTTTCAACTCTAAAGAATGAGCAAAATAAAATTTACCTGTAATTGGAGCTGTTAAAGTGTAATCGTTAAACCCAATTAAGCTTGCAACTTTCCTTGATCTGGCCTGTTGTAACGATACCTCAAGCATGTTTCTAGCATGGATAATATCCGAATCACCCATATAATCTCTGTTTAGATCAATATACTGATCTAATGCACTAGTTGCCTTTTCAATATCTTTTTCAATTACTGTATAGTTTTGATAATACTCTGAGCTATCAATCTTTATTAACAAATCACCTTTAACAACCTGTTGTCCATCTGTAACTTTTACCTCTTTTATCTCACCGGAAATCTTAGATTTAACTGTAGCTTGGTTCACCAAAATTAGATTTCCTGTTAAAACAGTTTCCTTAGAGAAATCTTTTATTGTTACATCTTCAACCTGAACTTCAACTGCCTTAAAATAATTGTAACCAATAAAAACTACTACCAATATTAAGATTATAATTACTATTTTTCTTTTCATAATATATATATATAGGTTATAATAACTATGTCTAAATTAAAAGAATTTAATAATGTTACATCCTACTAAAAAAACTAAGATAATAGCAACCATTGGTCCTTCTTCTGAAAACCCAAAGGTCATTAGAGATTTAATTATTTCTGGAGTTAATGTATTTAGATTTAATCTAAAACATAATGATCACTCTTGGCATACTAAAACTATGTACTTGGTTAGAGAGATTGCAAAAGAACTAGCAACCTCAGTAAGCATTGTTGCTGATCTACAAGGACCAGAAGTTAGAACAGGCAAATATGCTACCGGAGAAATAATTCTAAAGCCAAACGAAAAGATAGTATTTGCAACTGAACAAATTAAAGATACTAAAACTATTACGCTAAACCCGGCATCAGTAGTTTCAAAACTTAAAAAAGATCAAGAGA